>NZ_CDRRTB010000028.1:0-16378 GCF_977045075.1 Peptostreptococcus sp.
ACTCCAAATATTTAGTTGTCAATATTATTAATTTTTCAAGCCTATTCATTAGGCTTATTTGCTATGCAATAATGTCAGTGTGAAATTTCTTTTTTATTTTGTATTGACATTTGATAGCTGGTCTTTCATTTTAATTATCTATAATATTATAATTATACACCAAATTTGACTTGTAAAAAAGCCTTCCTTGAATATTGTATCTAGCTTCTAGCCTATATCATACCTTCCTGCACTTTTTAATTTGTCTAGGATATGTACCCGTATATTTTTTATACAGCTGGGTAAACCTACTCTGGGACTTGTAGCCAACAGATCTGGAAACTTCACTAATACTCAAACCTGTATTTAATAGCATATGCTCTGCCACATTTATTCTCTTTCTTTGTATATACTCCGTAATAGTCATATTGTACTTCGACTTAAAGCTCTCCTTTAACTTGGTCTTGCCCATTAAAGCTATCTCACATAAGAGGTCTTGAGATATCTGGCTGGCATAGTGGTCACTAATATAGGAGGCAACATTTTTCAAGGCATCATCATCTACCTGGTTTAGTTTTATCTTTTTATCCTCTTCAAAATAATAATTTAGTGTCAGCCTTAGCCACTCCTTGACCTTTATTTCATAAAACATCTCGCTGCCTGGACTGGTAGACCTGTATTCCAATATCTCATCAACTAGTTTACCTATATCCCTGGCGATAGGACTGTTATTCGAGTTTTGTAGGGCCTTGCGTAGCTTGTTTGGACTGATATTAAAATTTTCTGTCACATAGTCATTTATGAACTTTTTCTTGAACTCCACTCCTACAGAAAAATAAGGGAATCCACCATGCAATATAAACCTAAAGGTATAATTTTCACGAAAACTTACAAATACCATGCTGTCATTTACTGACATATAGGGTGTCAGACACTCCCCATGGGCAGCCTTTACAAATGATGACGTTGCCTCAACTTCTGAATCTGAAGACATCTTATGGCATACCACCAAATCTTTCTTTACCAAAAAATCATGAATATTAACGGAAAATAAATCGGTATCATAGAACCAATAGTATCCATCCATCTCATCTGACTTAATCCTATAAGTAACTCCCAGGTCAGAATACCTGCTTGACTTGTGCAACTTTTCAAAACCCATTTCTACTAAAAAATTTTCAAATTCATATGCCATATTCCCATCCCCCTCATTTTTTTATCTCGATTAGCCATTTATTTTGTTTAGTCTTTATTTCCCTGTAAATATTGAAATCGTTATCAATATAAGTTAATATTAGCTTGTAATAATTACTATTATATATTATATAAAGGAGGCTAACAATGAAATCCAAGAAAAAAAAATCTAAGATTAGTATTTCAGGGATAGTCAACCAATATGGTGGAGATAAAAAATACTGCTACCCTCTATCCATCTTGATATCGTCATTTTCTGGTATAGTAGCTGTAATCCCCTACTACTTTGTATGGAAAATAGCCATGGAATTAATTACGAGCGACCAGGTAAATATTCGGCTAATTAAGACATATGCCCTATGGATCTTTATCAGCCAGGTTATAGGTATACTAACCGGACTCTTAAGTCAGGCTTTTTCACATCTTCTAGCCTTTAGGGTAGAAAAAAATATCAGGAAGAGGGCAGTTTCCCACCTGATGAAATTACCTATAGGTTATTTTGAAAACGAAGATTCAGGTAGGATCAGGAGGAAGATAGATGATAACGCCTCAAAGACCCATAGCTTTATAGCCCATATTATGCCTGATATGGCTTCGGCTGTGGTCGTACCTATACTCATGATTGTATTAATCCTTGTAGTGGATATTAAACTTGGAATTATCTGCCTACTGGGTATTGCCTTTGCCATGGCAAGTATGTCTATGATGATGGGACCTAAGACTAAAAAACTTATGGAAGAATATATGACCACATCAGAAAACCTGAGTATCAGCGGTGTAGAATTTATCAGGGGTATGCCTGTAGTCAAGGTTTTCAACCAAACTATCGAAAGTTTCCAAAAATTTTATTCGGTTATCATGGATTATGATGAAAAGGCCAAATTTTTCGTCAACTACTGTAAATTGCCAATGACTCTCTACACACTGGCCCTATACCTACCAACAATTCTAATAGGACCAATAACAATTATATTGATTAACGGAGCAGATCAACCACTTAAATTATTGACAGATTCTATCCTCTATATAATAATTTCCATGAACCTGCATTCCAGCCTGATGAGACTGGCAATCCTATCAGAATCCAGGAACCAGTTCGCAGTAACAATGCAGAAGCTAGACACTATATTCGACCTAGACCCTATAAAAGAGTTCGACTATGATAAGAAGGATGAAAGTGGTATAGTATTCGACCAAGTGACTTATACTTATACAGGCAAGGACACTCCTGCCCTTTCTAATATAAGTATACACTTCGAAAAGAATAAGACCTATGCCCTGGTAGGCGAAAGTGGTTCTGGCAAGTCAACCCTTCTAAACCTTATAGGCCGTTTTTATGACATAGATAAAGGTCAAATAAGGCTAAATGGGGTCAATATAAAAAGAATAAAAGAAAGTGAACTTATGTCCAAATTGGCTATAGTATTCCAGGAAAATAAGCTCCTTAAAATGAGCCTAAGGGAAAATATCTGCATGGGACGTGACTATAGTGATGCTGAGATCACCAGTGCAATAGAAGCCAGTAGTTGTCAAAATATCTTGGCCAGGATGGATAATGGACTTGATACTATTATTGGTCAAAAGGGAACCTATATTTCCGGTGGTGAAGCACAAAGAATCTCTATAGCCAGGGCATTTTTAAAGGATGCTCCAATCCTCCTATTGGATGAAGCTACTGCCTTTGCCGATCCGGAAAATGAAAATAAAATCCTAAAGAGTCTAGAAAAACTAAAGGCCAATAGGACGACTATTATGATAGCCCACAGGCTAAATTCAATAAAAAACGTAGACGAGATAATTGTTATGAAGAAGGGTCAGATACTCGACAAGGGTAAACATGACTACCTGATTGATAACTGCGCATATTATAAAGACCTCTACAAGAATTATTCAAAGAGTATAGAATGGAGGGTATAAAATGAATAAATTTCTACAAAATAAATATTCACTCTCTCCTGAGGGTGCAAAAAAGATGTCAAAGGGAGTAATATATAGCGCACTCCTAAATATATCATTCATGCTACCAATGATGATAGTCTTCCTATTTTTGGATGAGAGCCTAAATATATATAAATTCCATACACAGGCTAGGTATACACCTATCTACTATATCATCCTGGTGCCCCTAACAATTGTATGCATATATCTTGCAAATAGACTTCAGTATGATAGCGTATATACTACTACATACACTGAAATAGCTAAAAAGAGGATTTCCCTATCAGAGCATATGAGAAAACTCCCCCTATCCTTCTTCAACAAGAGGGACCTATCTGACCTTACCGCTACTATAATGAGCGATATGGAAAGTATGGAGCATGCATATTCCCATTCAGTACCCCCATTCTATGGCAATATAATCTCTGTATGCCTGATAGGACTAATGATAGCTAGTATGAACGTCAAAATGGCTATTGCCCTTATGTGGCCCTTCCCTCTTGGACTAGCCCTGATATTTGCAGCTAGAAACAAGATGATAAGATTGGAAAAAATCCACCACGATGAAAAACTCAAGGTTTCTGACTCCATCCAGGAAATTCTGGAAAATATACTCCCTATCAAGGGTTACCAGAGACAGGAAAAAACCTTGGATGAATTTAAAATCCAATTAGATGAAGAAGAAGAAAAACACCTAAAGGCAGAGATATCTATCCCCCTTATGTTGGGACCAATTAGCTCCTTGCTGAGGTTGGGCGTACTCTCATCAATTTTAGTTGGAATTGGACAATACACTAGTGGAGGTCTTAGCCTGGCCCAATACCTAGGACTACTAATCGCCTGCCTGGTTATTTACTCACCTATGGATGCCTGCCTGGCCTTTATCATAGAATTTATGCTGGTTCAGATTCCTAGCGAAAGAATGAAAGAAATCTTCAATACCGAATTAATGACCGGCCAGGATGTAGATATAAATAACTTTGATATAGAGTTGAAAAATGTGACTTTTGGTTATGATGATACAATGGTTATCAAGGATGTTAGTTTCCTTGCTAAACAGGGTCAAACTACGGCCCTTGTAGGCCCATCAGGCTGTGGAAAGTCCACTTTGACAAAATTAATGCTGAGATTTTGGGATGTAAATTCCGGGCAGATCAAGCTAGGTGGGGTAGACATCAGGGATATAGATCCCGAAAGCTTGTTAAAACACTATTCAATTGTATTCCAGGATGTCATCCTCTTTAATAACACTATTATGGAAAATATCAGAATAGGAAAGAAAAATGCCACAGACCAGGAGGTAATGGAGGCTGCCAAGATTGCCCAACTAGATGATTTTATCCAGAACCTACCAGATGGCTATATGACTAAAATCGGAGAAAACGGGGCCCTACTATCCGGCGGTGAAAGGCAGAGAATATCCATAGCCAGGGCTATCCTAAAGGATGCACCGATCATATTCCTGGATGAATCTACTTCCAGTGTCGATGCTGACAATGAAACCAAAATACAGAAGGCTTTGTCTAAGCTTATAAAAAATAAAACAGTGATAATAATAGCCCATAGGTTGAGGACTGTTGAAAATGCTGACCAGATAATTGTCCTTGATGAGGGTCGTATTGTAGAAGAAGGATCTTCAGATGAATTGATTGCAAATCAAGGCTTATTCTACAAACTATGGAAAAATCAGAAACAGTAAAAATTTATAGGAGGTAAAAAATGGATTTAAAAGATATCGTAAAAATAACTCTATTCGGTGTAATAGGTTTTGTAATTAGTATTGTAACAGGTATGGCTTCTAGTGTTTTGGGAATATATGGTCCCTTCATACACACATCAATAGGTAGCCTACTTACAGCTCCCATATTTATTATAATGTACAAAAAGATTCACAAGAAATCTTGCATCTTTCTATACTACTTGATATCAGGTCTTGCATATTCTGTAATGGGATTTTGGCCTATGCTTATTATCATGCTCCTATCTGGTATTGTTGGCGAAATAATTGCTGGAACTAAAAACAATTATGATGACGATAATGAATATAAGCGCATAGGACTTGCATTTGTAATTGCAGAAGCAATATACTCCCTGCATGGTTTCCTTTTCATACTTGTCCTGGGTACTCAAGGTCTAGTAAATCAATTTTCTAAGATGTTCACACTTGAAAAGGCCCAGTGGATGCATGACTTTTTCTTTAATCCTAGGAACTTTTTAGTAATAATGTGTATACAGATAATTGCTTCTATTTTGGGTGTATTACTGGCAAAATATATACACAAAAAGTTCTTTGCCAAAAATATAAAGAATGGATCAATATTAGACTAATGAAAATTTCAGCAAAAAATGATAGGAGCTACTTTAAACCCATTACCATTTTTATCTTGATGGTACTTTTCTCCATATCTACCCTGATAGCAAATCAAAGCCTCTACCTGGCCATGCTTATCCTAGCAATCCTTATGGAGGTTCTTGTAATTAAAAAAGAAAGCCTAAAGAGCCTAGCCTGCTTACTAATTCTATTCTTGTTAGCCAAACTTATTAATATAGGATTAGAAATGGGGTATTGGACTGGAGCAATCTATGCTATGTTACTTATTATGATAAAGCTTAGTCCCTTATTTATATTGGCAAAAATTTTTTCTAGTTATTCATCCAATATACTTATGGCGACTTTTAGGGAAATAGGGCTACCCCATAAATTATGTATAAGCATAGCCATATTTTTTAGATTCCTGCCTGAGTTTTATGCTAGGCTTGGACAAATTCATGAAGGTGCTAAAACAAGGGGACTTGGATTTAATCTTATTCACCCTATACGTAGCTTTGAGATTTTTATTGTACCCCTTATGTACAAAGTCTTGGATATTAGTGACATTCTGACTTGTTCTATAATTACTAAAGGAATAGACTACCCCTGTAAGAAGACAAATTACAGGAAATTCAAATTTTCTTACCTAGATACACTAGTCCTAGCTGTGGGATTTTTAATACTTGGAGGTTGTATATGGATAAAATACAAGAAAATATAATTAATATAGATAAAAAAAATGATAATATATTAAAGTCCCAAGAAAAGAACGTGCCTAATCTAGATAAAAACAGCATCATAGATATATCAATAGATGAATATTCCTATGGAGAAAATAAGATATTAGGGAAAATCAACCTAAATATTAAAAAAGGTCAATGTATACTAATATCTGGCCTGTCAGGCTGTGGTAAGACAACCCTACTGAGAACAATCAATGGCCTTATACCATATTTTTATGAAGGTAATCTTAGAGGTTCTATTTATCTAAATGGTAAAGATATCTCTAGTTTCTTAAACGGAGAAATTGCTAAATACATGGGTAATGTCTTTCAAAACCCCAAGGACCAGTTCTTTTCTACTATAGCAGAAGATGAAATAGCCCTGGTTGGAGAAAATCTTGGTATGGATCATTCTGAACTAGTAAAAAAAGTTGATCAAGCCATCTCATTTATGAATCTTGATTCCATTAGAAATATGTCAGTTTTCGACCTATCAGGTGGACAAAGGCAAAGGGTAGCTATTGCCTCTACCCTAATCTATGATACGGATGTAATAATATTTGATGAACCATCAGCTAGTTTAGACTATTCATCTATAAAAGACCTAGAAAAGGCTCTTTTAAAACTAAAAAACTTAGGCAAAACTATAATAATAGCAGAACACAGACTATACTATTTAAAAAATATTTTTGATAAATTACTTATAATGAAAGATGGTAAAATAGGCAATATTTATGAAAGAGAAAAAGTTAGTGAAAATATTATTAAAGAAAATAATTTACGTTGTCTTGATGAAGATAAACTGCTTACTAAAACCAGAATACCTAGCAAATATACCAATGAAGAATCCTTTTTTGATGGCTACTTAGAAGTCAAAAATTTATGTGTAGAAATTGGCAAAAAATGCCTTATAAAAGATGTCAATTTTAATATTTCAAGAGGTGAATGTATGGCTATACTAGGTAAAAATGGTATAGGAAAGACTAGCTTATCTAGGCAACTATCAGGTCTCCTACCAATAAGGTCTGGCTTTACCAGCTACGGAAAAAATAAAAAAGAAAGACTTAAAAATTCTTATTTTATTATGCAGGATGCCTCGTCTCAGTTGTTTTCCCATACTATCGAACATGAGCTAATACCTAGAAATAAGTTAAAAGACCAAGAATATTTATCTAGGGTAAAAGGGCTCTTAATTAACCTAGACCTATGGAATAAAAGGAGTTTAAGACCTCAAGAATTATCCGTTGGAGAAAAACAGAGATTGACACTCATGCTAGGACTACTGAGTGAACGAAAGCTTCTAATACTAGATGAACCCTCTGCAGGATTAGATTTTTTAAGGATGGATATGGTAGCCAAGGAAATTGAGAAAAAAAAAGAAAGTCAACCTATTATTCTTATCACTCATGATATGGAACTACTATCCAAAGTTGCAGATACTGTCTTGTTCTTGGATAATAACGAAAATAGAAAACTTCCTATCTATGGTAATGAAAACCTTATAAAAAGTTTTATTAAAAGTTCTTTTTAACTCTCAAATACAAAAATGAGGACTAATCTATAAAAATAGTCTCCAACAAAATTGGGAGCCAGCATTCTAGTCCGAACGACTGGATGCTGGCTCCCTTTTACTACCTATTAAATTCTTAAATCTACTACCTTAACTCAGCCCCAAGTCTTGCCTTTAGCTCTGCTAAGATCTTGTCGTGTACAGCAAGTACATCATCATCTGTCAAGGTCTTGTCCGAACTCCTGTAGACGATTGAATATGCAACAGACTTATATCCCTGTCCTATCTGGTCTCCCTTGTAGACGTCAAATAGCTTACAAGCTTCAACTAGGCCACCCGCATTATCCATGATAACCTCTTCTATAGCTGCAACCTCAACCTCATTCTTAACCACTAGGGCAATATCTCTAGTGATAGCTGGATACTTAGGTAATGACTTAAATACTATTGTATCATCAGCCTGACTATATACTGTATCAAGGTCGATTTCAGCAATATAGACCCTCTTGCCTATACCATAGTTGGCTAGAACCTCTGGATGTATTTCACCAATTGTTCCTAGTAACTTGTTACCACAGAAGATATCTGCACACCTACCAGGATGGAAAGATGTATTATTCTTTTCTACTAGGTACCTATGTCCTCTTAGGCCAACTCTCTCAAATATCTTTTCAACTACTCCCTTTAGTACAAAGAAGTCGACATCATCGCCGTACATTCCTATACAAATCCTTGTTTCCTCAACTCCTGCCATATCATCTGGAGTAAATACATGACCGCATTCAAATATAGCTAACTGGTCTATATTACGAGATGCATTAGTATATACTACATCTAGCATATTTGGTATTAGGCTAGTCCTCATTATAGATGTATCCTCGCCTAGTGGGTTTATCAGCTTAACAACATCCCTTAGCTTAGAATCCTGAGGAACCCTAATCTTGTCTAGTCCCTTAGGACTAACAAATGAGTATGTCAATGTTTCGTATAGGCCACATGCAATAGCTGTATCTTTTACTCTTTCCAGGTACTTCTGCTTGTCAGTCTTTACACCTGCTGTTGAATTACCCTGTAGCTGGACAGATGGTATATTTTCAAATCCATATATTCTTGCTATTTCTTCAAAGATATCTGCTTCCTGCTCTATATCCAACCTAAAGCTTGGTACCTCGAGAATTAATTCATCTTCAGAAACTAGATTACACTTAAATTCTAGGTCTTCAAGTATTCCACAGAACTTGTCCATAGGTATATCTATACCAACTCTGGCATTTATCCTTCTAGGGCTAACTGTGATTGTTTGTACTGGCTTAACCTCAGGATATACGTCAACCTTACCCTTCATCACCTTACCAGCACCAAGTAGTTCTACCAGCTGGGCAGCTCTTTCTAGAGCTAATTCTGCATTATCAATAGAAACACCCTTTTCAAATCTTGAAGAAGACTCTGACCTTAGTCCTAGCTTCTTAGATGTCTTTCTAATATTTTCACGGTTGAATACTGCTGACTCAAACATGATTTCTTCCGTATCATCCTTGATTCCAGAATCAAGTCCGCCCATTATACCAGCAATACCTAGTGTCTTTTCACCATCAGTTATCATCAACATTTCTGGATCTAGTTTTCTTTCCTGGCCGTCAAGTGTAGTGAATACTTCATCTTTCTGGGCATTTCTTACCACTATTTTCTTGTTGGAAATCTCCCTCATATCGAAGGCATGCATAGGCTGGCCCATTTCTAGCATTACGAAGTTAGTGATATCCACTATGTTGTTTATAGGTCTTACACCTGCCTCTATCAGCCTCCTCTGCATCCAGTATGGTGACTTTGCTATCTTTACATCAGTCACCCTTCTTGCTAGGTACCTAGTGCATAGGTCGGTGTTATCTATCTTTATTTCAACATCAATTTCCTTGTCTGACTCTTCCTTTACGCTTACCTCTGGATACTTAGTCTTAGTTCCTAAAGTTACAGCAGCTTCTCTGGCTATACCTATCATACACCTACAGTCTGGCCTATTTGATGTTAATTCAAAGTCTATAACTGCATCATTAAGTCCCAATACTTCCTTAATATCCATACCAGGCACATATGTATCTTCCATATCCAATAGATAAATTCCATTTTTCTTATAGTCATCTACATACTTTTCATCTATGCCCAATTCATTGCATGAACACATCATTCCATTTGATTTTACTCCCCTAAGCTCACCATTATTTATAGTTACACCGCCTGGTAGCTTTGCTCCATCAAGGGCTACTGGTATATAGTCTCCCTCAGAAACATTTTTTGCCCCTGTTACTATCTGGACTGGCTGGTCCTGTCCAACCTCAACCTGGGCAACTACCAGCTTGTCGGCATCCGGGTGCCCCTCTATTTTTAAAATCTTACCTACCACTACATTTGATATTTCCTGACCAGAGTACTCTACTGTTTCAGTCTTAGTACCCGTCATAGTCATCTTGTCACCAAATGTTTGGGCATCAAGGTCTATATCAACATAATCTCTTAACCATTTTAATGAAACTAACATATTACTACCTCCTAATTAGAACTGGTCCAAGAACCTAACGTCATTTTCAAACATAAGTCTGATATCGTCGATTCCATACTTTAGCATACCTAGTCTTTCTACACCCATACCTGCAGCAAAGCCAGAGTATACTTCTGGGTCAATACCACAATTTCTAAGTACATTAGGGTGAACCATACCTGCTCCAAGTATTTCTATCCAACCCTCTCCCTTACAAACAGAACAACCTGAACCGCCACACTTAAAGCATGATACGTCTATCTCTGCACTTGGTTCTGTAAATGGGAAATTATGTGGTCTAAACTTAGTCTTTGTTTCAGGCCCATATAGTTTCTTTACGAAGGTCTCCATAGTTCCCTTAAATTCTGTAAAGGTAATGTCCTTACCTACAACCAAGACCTCTATCTGGTGGAACATTGGTGAGTGGGTAGCGTCAGGACTATCACTTCTGAAGCACCTACCTGGTACTATTATCTTAAGTGGCAGGTCATTATTCTTAACAGCTTCTTCCATTGTCCTGATTTGGACTGGTGATGTCTGAGTTCTTAGAAGGATGTCCTCTGTAATATAGAAAGTATCCGTCATATCCCTAGATGGGTGGTCCTTTGGTGCATTAAGGGCATCAAAGTTGTTCCTAACAGTTTCTATTTCCGGACCCTCAGCTATAGAGAAGCCCATACCCATAAATATCTCTGTTACCTCATCTACCATCTTGCTGATAATATGCTTCTTGCCAACCTTAAATTCCTTGCCTGGCATAGTCACATCTATAGTTTCCATTTCTATCTTTTTCTCGAGCATGCAAGCTCTGATGCTTTCCTTTTTCTCAGCAATTCCATCTGTAATCATTTCCCTGATTTCATTTCCAAGTTTACCTATTACAGGTCTTTCTTCTGCAGACAACTTGCCCATTTCCTTAAGTATCTTAGTTAACTCGCCCTTTTTACCAAGCAGGTCCACTCTCAATTTTTCAACTTCTTCCATATTTCCAGCTGACTTAATCTGCTCTTCAGCTAGCTTTCTAAGATTTTTTAATTTTTCTTGCATATCCAACATTCCTTTCATATATACTTTTGAATATAAAAAAGACCTTCCATCCATAGGGACGAAAGGTCTGAAATCGCGGTACCACCCTAATAGTCTATGAAATAATACATCACAAACCACCTCAAAAGTTTAACGCACATCACGTTCCAACCTACTATTAATTCAGCTGGACTGCTCCGGAGCGAACTTCAAATAATACAGTAAATAGTTTTTCACCAAGCAACTACTCTCTGGCTTACATGTACTAGCCTACTTTTCTCCTTCAAAGCATTTCTTATAGCATTTTTAATAAGTCTAATTTTATCAGACTATTAAAAAAAATTCAAGTTTTTATATGAATTTATTTGTAGCCCTACTAGTAAAATTATCCCTAACCATGTCAACATGCGACAAAAAGTCTTCATCATCGAAGTACTTGGCATCCTGTGGGCACCTCCTGATGCAGGCCTGGCACTTGATACATATACCAACTATGTCCGAATAGTTTTCCTTGCTAATACTTGACATTGGACAGACCCTGTAGCATATACCACACTGGTCACACTTGGATATATCAGTCTTTGGCTTGGCCTTTAAAAATTTGGCTGGACTTCCATCCACCTTTAGGGGCACATAGTAGGGTTCCGGATCGTAGTTATCCTCTAGTCTAATAAAGTCTATGCTTTCAGCTTTTAGTTTGCTTTCAATAGATTCAACGAAGGTCCTATATTCCTCAAAATCAAGGTCATCTGGCCTACCAAGTCCTATTTGGTCTGAAAAAGCATGCCTAGCCACTAGACTTGCACCAGCTATTATAGAAAATCCCGCCCCTTGACAGACCGACCTTAGTTCATTTAGGGCATCTCCTGGACTCCTGTTGCCGTATACTACCATGGGTACAGCGTAGGCCTCCTTAGATAAAAGGCATGTCCTAAGGTCATCGACTATCTTATTAGGTAGCCTACTTGCATATACTGGGCTAGCAATAAATACTAGGTCTCCACGACTAAATTCATATAGCTTATGTCTATTTTCTAAACTAGTCAAATCAATTTCGTAAATGTCTAGGCCCAAAATTTCTGCCATCATGCCTGTAATTCTCAGGCATATATTCTTACATCCACCTGTTGGACTAAAATACACTGCAAAAATTCTCTTTATTGGATTTTTCAAATCTCATCCCTCCAAAAATTGAATCTCTAGTCTGTTATTAACTTAGTTAGTGGCTTACCTGCTAGTAAATGATAGTGGATATGAGGAACTTCCTGGCCACCATGTTTGCCACAATTATTGATTATCCTATATCCATTTTCAGCAAAGCCCTCCTGGGCTGCAATCTTTCTAATAGCCCTATGAATATCTCCTATAATATCCATTTCTTCCAATGCTATATCCTCTAAGCTAGTATAGTGCTTTTTAGGCACAACTAGAATATGAACTGGTGTAACCGGACTCATATCCCTAAAGGCTGCTACCTTATCGTCTTCATACACCATATTTGTTGGTATTTCACCATTTGCTAATTTACAAAAAATACAATCCATATCCTTACCTCCATATCTTGTCTTTATATTACTTTTGTATATCAAATTAATATATACAAGTAGCTAGCATATAAACTAGCTACTCGTTTCATTACTAGTAATTAAGCTTTACTGCTGTTCCTGAGCAAGTAACCATCAACATTCCGTTGTCAGCACCTAGTACCTCATAGTCCATCTTAACGCCTATAACTGCGTCAGCACTCATAGCTTTAGCCCTCTCCTCTAGTTCCTTTAGGGCATTTTCTCTAGCTGTCATTAGCTCTTCTTCATAACCTTGGCTTCTTCCGCCAAAGATATTTCTTAGGCCTGCACCGATATCCTTGAATATATTTATACCTGTGATTACCTCACCAAATACTATGCCTAAGTAGGCATCAACACTTCTTCCTTCTACCTTTCCTGTTGTAGTTATTATCATGATTTTTTCCTCCTTTTTATTATTTCTGCTAGTAGGCCTATACTAGGTCTCCTACACAGTAATCATCGCAAATTTCTTCAATCCTTACTGGTAATATCTGGCCTCTTATGTCCTGGTCAGACCTTACCTTAATCCTCATATAGTTGTCAGTCAAGCCCTCATAGTATCCATCTTTGTCAACCTCTTCAAAGAGTACCATTAGGTCTGTATCTCTGAATTGGTCGGCAAAGAGCCTAAAATTCTCTGTTGATAGGGCAAGCAGGGAATCACTCCTCATTTGCTTCATCTGTGGATCGACCTGATCTTCCATACTGGCTGCAGGAGTTCCCTTTCTTGGAGAATACTTGAATACATGCATATGCATTAGCTTGAGGTCCTTTAGGTAGGCAAGGGTCTGGGAAAACTCCTCATTGGTCTCACCTGGAAATCCGACTATGACATCTGTAGTCAAGGATACCCTAGGTATCCTAGCCCTTAAGTTGTCAACAGTCCTCCTATAGTCCTCTGTAGTGTACCTCCTATTCATCCTCTTTAGGGTAGCATCGCAACCACTCTGGAGTGACAGGTGGTAGTGGGGAACCAGCTTATCAATCTTACTTATCTGGTCTATAAAGTCCTCTGTAAATAGGACCGGCTCTACAGAGCTTAGCCTTATCCTCTCTATACCATCAACCTCATTTACATCCTTTATTACCGTCAGTATATCTATGTCTTCTTCTAGGTCCCTACCATATGAAGCGACATGGATTCCAGTCAAGACCACTTCCTTGTAGCCGTTTTCTGCCAGCTTCCTTATCTCATCTATAATACTTCTTCTATCTCTAGACCTGATCCTTCCCCTTGCATACGGTATTATACAGTAGCTACAGTATCTATCGCAGCCATCTTGTATCTTTATAAAGGCCCTAGTCTTACCATTTGTCTGGCTAATCTCTATCTCTTCAAATTCTCTTACCTTCATAATATCGTCAACTGTGCTGACCTTAGAACCTGAATCTATATTTTCAACCTTGTCTACGATACTTCTCCTGTCATTGGTACCCATTACTAGGTTTACATCTTCTATGTCCAAGATTTCCTCTGGCGAAATCTGGGAATAGCAGCCTACAACAGCTATTATAGATTTTGGATTTTTCTTTTTTACACGTCTAATATATTGCCTAGACTTCCTGTCAGACATATGGGTTACTGTACAGGTATTTATTACGTATACATCAGCATAGTCTTCGCTAGGCACATTTTCATAACCGTTTTTTTCAAACATTTCAAGCATTGCTTCGGTCTCATACTGGTTGACCTTACAGCCCAATGTATAAAATGCCACCTTTTTCAAATTAAATTCCTCCTATATCACCCAGCTCATAAAGGGTTATGGCTGTGGCCACAATAGATGCGGTTTCTGTCCTGAATATCCTTGGTCCCATGGTCACAGAGGCTATACCCGCCGCCTTGACCATTTCATTTTCTTCTTCTGCAAAACCTCCTTCAGGACCAATAAATATACCAACCCTGACCTCATCCTTATTTTCTAATATTCTTTTCACTTGGTCTGTCTGTAGGGCTTCCTTTATGCCAAGACTTTTTTCCACCTCATATGGACATATATTAATATCATTTTTACCCATATCTTCAAGGGCTTCTTTAAAGGAAAGTATTCCCCTTAGTTTAGGTATCAGCCCCCTCTTACACTGCTTGGCCGCCTCATATATAATTCTTTCCCAACGGTCAAACTTCTTGTCAGCCTTGTCTCCCTTTATATTAACTACAGACCTCTTGGTATTTACAAGCACTATTTCATCTACACCAGCCTCAGTCAATTTTTGTAGTATTATATCCATCTTAGTTGATTTAGGGACTCCCTGGTAGAGGCTGACCCTAATCCTTGATTCCCTATTTATGTCGACTTCATCCACTATAGACAGGTCTATTCTGGTCTTGTCAATGGACTCAATCCTACATATATATTCGTGCCCATTGGAATCGCAAACCTCTATTTCATCGCCCTGTCCATACCTCAAGACCTTGCTAATATGTTTGACATCTTCCCCATCTATATAAAGGGTCCTGTCATCTAAATTAAGATGCTCTGGCTCTACAAAAAACCTATCCATACCTTCTCCTACCTAGCAATTACACAGGCCCATTCGCCCTTCTTTTCTACACTTACTAGCTCGAATCCATTTTCTTCAAGGCTAGCAACCACTTCATCTATCTTGGCCAAAATTATACCCGATGATATAAATATACCTCCCTCTTTCAAGAAGCTTTTCACATCCTTGGCCAGGATAACTATAATATCAGCTATGATATTTGCCACCACGATATCGGCCTTCTTATCCTTGTCCATATCGTCAGCCAGGTTCCCTTCCATGGCAACCATAACCTTATCAACACCATTCTTACTAATATTTTCTTTGGCAACCTTGACAGCTACGGCATCTATATCAATACCCACTACATCCTTGGCGCCAAGCTTGGCAGCTACAATTCCTAAAATACCACTTCCACAGCCTATATCAAAGACTGTAGAATCCTTGTCGACATACTTTTCAAGATTGGCTATACACATACTAGTAGTCTCATGGCTACCTGTACCAAAGGCCATACCTGGATCCATCCTAATAACCAGGTCATTCTCTCCTGCCTCATAGTCCTCCCATTCAGGCTTTATGACTATATTATCTCCTATCCTAGTAGGCTTATAGTACTGCTTCCAGTTGTTTGCCCAGTCCTCTTCCTTTACTGACTCCGTATAGACCCTACCATGACCTATATCTATCCCATAATCAGTCAACTTCTTGACCTCTTTACTAATTAAAGATATAAAGCCTTCTACATCCTTTTCTTCTGAAATATATGTTTTAATCCTTACAGATTCATCTCCATCTGCCCTCTGAAAAAGCTCTTCCTCTGCATAATCCCAATCATACTCATGGGCCTTCTGGAAGAAAAAGTCCTTTGGGTCATCTATCATAGCACCCTGGGCACCATGCTCATATAATATATTTGTAATGGCCTCAACAGCCTCAGTTGTAGTATCAATAGTAACCTCTATCCATGTATCACTCACGATAAGCCTCCTTATATATTTATTTTTATATATTTATTATTATATGTTTATTCTCATGTATTTATCTTTTTATTATATCATTTTTTCTAGTCAAATAAAAGGAGATTAGTCCAAGACTTAGGTTAGCGGA
>NZ_CDRRTB010000029.1:0-16223 GCF_977045075.1 Peptostreptococcus sp.
TCATTATTTTATATGTATAACTAAATATAATAAAAGTATTTAGCCTTTCCTTTTATAATCTTTACTTTTTGCAGATAACGTTGTCATTATGTTGAAACATTTGCCTATATTTAGGGACTAAGCCTTATAATCCCTATAATTAAGGATTAGTTAAGCATTTTTCTCTAAAGCTATTATATTTACCATTATTTATTTTTTAACATCTTTTTTTAAACTATTTCTGGATTTTTTTGAGAAAATCTTTTTCTTTCTTAATTCCAGAAAATTTAAGATAATTTTGTATTATTCTCACTCAAAAGATACTTTTGTAAAAAAATAGAAGATACCCATAACTAAATTAGGTATCTTCCCATTTTTATATAACCAATAATTGTTTTAGCATTATTTATTTTATTAACTAGTCTATATCTTGGATAATACTTGCATCTCCGTCAGAGCTTGATGATTTATCATCACTTGAGCTTGACGAACTATTAGAGCCTGATGATGTATTATCTGAGCCCGACTTGGTATTTGACTTTGCTGATGAACTAGTAGATCCCTTAGAGCTTACACCCCAAATCTTTCTTATCTCACTCTTCAACTCATCAAATGACCATGCCTTGTTAGTATTAACTATACTATTAGGATCATTAATCAGGAAGTCACCATTTTTATTATAGCCCTTGATAACTATAATGTGGCCTCTTTCAGTAAATATTCCCGGCTTAACGCTAACTATTAGGATCTTGTTGTCATCTAGGGCCTTCTTCATCTTTGCTTCTACAGGTATTACGTCCTGAGATTCTAGACCATACTTAGACAAGCCTGTTTCAAATAGTTTCCAGCTAGTAAAGTTGTCAGCTGATACATAACCATTATCCTGGCTGTACTTGGCTACATCATAAGGATTGACAGTAGAATCAGAATCGAAGTGTCTTATTACCATGGCTAGAGATGTTGGTCCACAACCTGAAAGACCTATCATTTCCTTGCCATATGTCCTATAGCCCCACCTTCTATCCCACTGTAGGAATAGCGGCACATCACCATCAACATAATAGCTTGAATTGATATCTGCAGATAGTTTTCTATTATTGTACTTTTCCCTATCCTTGTAGCTATATACAAAGTCAACCGTTTCATGGTTCCTAGCAACTAGGTCTATCAAAGTATCTGGATAAGAATCTATATTCTTGATTATGTAGTCTAGTCTCTCAGCTTCCTGGCTGTTTAACTTGCCCTTGATAGCCTCTAGCTTCTTAATCTTTTCTTCCTTAGTCACAGTCTTGCTTGCTGTTGCCGTAGACTTGGTCTTGCTAGTGGATGTACTAGTCTTGCTACTAGTCTTTGTAGTAGTCTTTGTAGGTGTACTAGTTCCTAGCTTATGCTTTAACATATCTATACCTGTTGCTACCAATACTGCAACTAGTACTATACCTATAATTAGGAGACCCAACCTCTTAAAGTTTATCCTCTCAGCATTTTTCTTGGCATTATTCTTATATACATCTAGCCTTGACCTATATGCACTGTTTGGATTGCTAGTAGTTGTATCCCTCTTATTTTCCTTGGCCTTTTTCCTCGCCTGCTTTCTTTCGGCCCTTGTCATCTTAGAGCTTTCTTCTCTTTCCTGAATCTTACGCCTCCTAAGGAGCTCTTCTATTTCATTTTCCTTTATCCTTACATCATCCTCAAGTGTGACCGGCCTAGGACTTCTCCTAGTCTGTCTTACCTTAGGTAGACGTTCAGTAGGCCTTTCATCCTCATGCTTGCTAAGAGCTTCAATTAGATCTTCTATCTTCTTGGTCTTAAAGTCATCAGCTTCACTGCCTTGACTCAAGCCCTTTTCTATATCAGCAACACTAAGCTCGCTATCTTCTTCGTCCCTAGGTTCACTTGACCTATCAAAGTCAGAGTATTCCTTGTAGATTTCTACATCAGACTTGTCCATGTTGGCCCTTTCCTTGGCCTTTTGCTTGATATATTCTGGATTGTCAACATCTTGACCCAATCTGGAAGCTTCCTTTTCTCTCTTCAACCTTTCTAGACTCTCTATCCTATCATAGGACTGGGCCATAGTATGGTTAACTACAGGACTAGACTTCTGAATTGCTATCTGCTTTTCATTTAGCATAGCCTGCTTTCTCATCTTTGCATTTTTTTCAGCCTCTTCTAGGCTAAGTTCTCTTACCACAGGCTGACCTATTTTATTAATATCATTATTTTCATCTTTATGGAGTTTCTTTAGACTGTTTTCTTCATACAACTTGTCTTTATTGCTCAAATCTTCGTATATATTTGCATACTTGTTGTCAACCTTTTTATTGTTGCCCTTAAAAGTATACTTGGTGTCTTTTTTTGAAGCCATATTCTATCTCCCTTCGTAGAGTATATAATCTATTATATCATATTTACGCAAATACCACTATTCTATAACCTTAATTCTTTTATTTGTCCCAATCTTTCTTCTACATCACAAAGTTTGATATTTTCAAGCATCTTTACACATTCTTCATTCATCATAAAGAATAGCTCATCAACATACTGGGCCATACCACTACATATGGCACAATCAGAATCCATATCACCAGAATGCCACCTTGATTCTATAATAGGTGCAGACACAGCGTCATATATCTGCCTTAGGTTTATATTTTCACCCTTGTCAGCTACCATATAACCACCATTGACACCTGCCTTGGTAGTCACTATGCCATACTTCTTGCACTTGGCCATTACCTTTCTAATTCTTACTGGGTTGGTACACAAATTGGTAGACAACTCCTCGCTTGACTTTGATTCTCCTGCATGCATCAAGAATACAAGAGCGTGCAAAGCTATAATAAATTCACTCATCTCTTAACCCCTTCTATCCACCTATAAACAGGGCTACTGACCAGCCTTTGTGTATAGGTTATAATAATAAGCTTTATTTTCCATTAATTCTTCATGGCTACCCTTTTCTACTATACCATCAGCAGTCATAACAACTATCATATCTGCCTTCTGTATAGTAGTCAGCCTATGGGCAATAGTAATTGTAGTCCTTCCCTTAGATAAAACCTCTAAAGACTCCTGGATCACTGCCTCACTGTTGTTGTCAAGGGCAGAAGTAGCCTCATCCAAAATCAGAATTGGAGGGTTCTTCAAAAATACCCTGGCTATAGATATCCTCTGCTTTTGACCACCTGATAGCTTGATCCCTCTTTCACCAACATAGGTATCAAAGCCATCTTCAAGCTCCATGATAAAGTCATAGGCCGATGCAAGCTTGGCAGCCTCTATTATCTCTTCCTCTGTTGCGTTCGGCTTGCCATACCTAATATTTTCCATAATAGTACCTGAGAATAGGTAGACATCCTGCTGGACTATACCTATATTATTCCTCAAGGAATAAAGGCTAAAGTCCTTTATATTTTTCCCGTCAACAAAGATACCACCCTCACTCACATCATAAAATCTAGGTATAAGGGCACATACGGTAGTTTTACCACCACCTGACGGGCCCACCAAGGCTATATTCTTACCGGCCTCGATATCCAAATTGAAATTTTCCAATACATAGTCAAGCTTCTTATTGTACCTAAAGAATACATTCTTGAATTCTATATCTCCCCTTACATCAGTTAAATCTATGGCATGAGGTGAATCAACAATTTCTGCCTCTATTGACATGATTTCATTAAACCTCTCTATACCAGTCATACCCTTTTGGAACTGCTCTGTAAATTCTACTATCCTCTTAACTGTTGCCAATAGAGTAGTTACATACATTATGTAGGCCAGCATATCGCCTGGCTCTAGCCTTCCATTCATCATCTGGTAGCCACCAAACACTATAATTATAAAGTACATCAGACCATCAATACTCCTATTTACTGTGTTAAAGCCGGCCATAGACTTATAGAAAAGCTCCTTGATTGACAAGAACTTATTGTTGTCACGCTCAAACTTTTCTAGCTCTATATCCTCGTTGGCAAAGCTCTTTACAACCTTGATTCCTAGGATACTGTCCTCGATGCTAGAATTTAGGTCACCTACATGGACCCTCTGCTTCTTCTGTGCCCTCCTCATGCTATTTTTGAACTTGCTTGTACTTATAAACATCACAGGTATCATAATATATACTGCCAAAGTCAAAGGCACGTTTATATTTAATAGGATCACAAAGGATATACAAATCTTTATAAAGCCTATAAAGTACTCCTCTGGGCAATGGTGGGAAAACTCTGTAATATCAAAAAGGTCATTAGTCATCCTTGACATAATCTGACCTACCTTGGTTTCATTGTAAAAATTATCAGATAGGGTCTGTAGGTGCTTGTACATATCAAACCTCATATCTGTTTCAATCTTTGCCCCCATTATATGACCTATAGATGCCATATAGTACACTGCTACTAGCTCAACACACTTGATAAGGACAAATATTACAGCTATCCTCACTATTAGGTTGAGGCTTAAAGAGCCTGGTTCTGCAATCCCCACATTAGTCAAATACCTAAGTATTAGGGGCAGGATCATTTCTGAAGCAGTTGTCAGACCTGCACACAAAAGGTCTATAAATAAAATATTTCTATACCTATTAAAGTAGGGAATCACACTCTTTATCAAACTAATATTACTCATACTATTCCTTTCTCAATAATCTCTCAGAGTTTGCAAGTAAGTATTCTGACATTAGGTCAAAGCTTACCTGCTTGATATCTGCCAGCTCCTGTATTACTGCCTCCAAAGTATTCCTCAAATTTCTTGGGTCAAACTTCTTCTTAAATAACCACTCTAGGGCCTCCACCCCATCAGTCTCAACCAATATCCTGTCTAGGGGCAAGAGTTTGACCATATTTCTTACATTATCATCTACAAAAATTGCTGGACCTACCGTAAAGTGGCAACCCAGATCAATAAATTCTTTTACATACTTGTCACAGCTATACCAGTGGATAACCATATCCAAATCATAAGCCCTCAATATCTCATATATCTTGGCTTCCATCATCTTAGTATGGAGTATAACAGGCTTATTGTACTTCTTTGCCAGGTCTAGACTCATAATAAAGGCCCTTTCCTGGTCCTCGAAGGGAGTATCACACCAACAAGCATCCATACCTATCTCACCTATTAGGTTGGCCTCCTTAATAAGGTCTTCATAGGAAGATCCAAACTGCTGGCCAATTATATCAGCATCAAATGGATGTATTCCCATGCTATAGTAAACCTTGTCCAAGGCACGAGTCCTATCCCCAGAAAAGGCCTCCCTATTATTCATCAGACTCTTGAATTCATCACGACTCTGACAGTTGATTAGGGGTATAATATCCTGGTCATAATAGGCCTCAAAAACCTCTAGGCTAGAGATGTGTGTATGAAAATCATATATTTTTTTCTTATTCATGGCAGACCTCACTATCTATCTACAACTAAAAAGCCCTCCTTGGCCAAGACCTCCTCTATATAGTCTAGGTCCTCCTCACTATCCGCCTCAACAGTGTGGTAGTGAATATAGTCATCAGTCAAAAGGCTAAGGGGCTTGTTACCATCCAGGTCCATCTTGTCCATAAAGATGGACACCTGCCTCCTATTGGAAATATTCAGGTCAGCCTTTAGGTCCCCATAAACCGGGTGGTTTACAATTACATCTAAAAGCCTTCCACCAGCATCAACGATAGAGTTTAGCTCATCAAGCGTTCTCGTCATATCATGACTTACCTTAAAGACCCTCCTAGGCTTGCTCGGAAGATTTGCCTTTAAAATATAACCCCTGTTCGTCGATACAATATCTATATTAGAAGCCCTCAAAAGGGCAATATCAGCAACTATAACCTGTCTAGTGACACCAAATTTATGGGCCAAATCAGCAGCAGAAACCGGTCTTTCACTCGACTTTAAAAGTTCAAAGACATCCTGTCTTCTATCATTTACCTTCAATGCTAACACCTCCCAATAAAGCATGAATATCCACTATTATAGCATGTATATAGCTTGGCCGGCAATAGTATCAAAAAAGATTACAGTTGAATTTTGATTTTCATCTTATAATTTATAAGCTTAGTCAAAATAAAAAAATAGACTAGTTAATTCCAAATCCGGTCAAAACCCTACTGGAATAACTAGCCTATCAAGAACAAATCGAGGAGATATTTTCACTCTTTAAAAGTTTCCCTCAACTATACATTTGTCTAGCCTATATTACTTCTTCGCTAATAAGTCTCTTATTTCTGTTAATAATTCTAACTGTGGATCTACAGCTGGAGCAGCTTCCTCTTCCGCCTTCTTGAACTTGCTAGTAGCTGTATTTATAGCCTTTACAAACAAGAAGATTGAAAATGCAATAATCAAGAAGTTAATAATCGCCTGTAAGAAGGCACCATATCCTAGTGTAGCATTACCCACCTTAACTGATAGGTCTGCTATGTTTACACCAC
The DNA here is from genome assembly GCF_977045075.1 of Peptostreptococcus sp. Classification (NCBI taxonomy): domain Bacteria; kingdom Bacillati; phylum Bacillota; class Clostridia; order Peptostreptococcales; family Peptostreptococcaceae; genus Peptostreptococcus; species Peptostreptococcus sp. The sequence goes on from NZ_CDRRTB010000029.1 coordinate 6,408, forward strand.
CAACTATAATACCAACAAGTGGCATGATTATCTTTTCAACCAAAGAAGTTACGATAGTTCCAAATGCAGAACCCATAACAACACCGACTGCCAAGTCTAATACATTACCCTTCATAGCGAAATCTTTAAATTCGTTTAAAAAACCCTTCATTATCATTCCTCCTAATTAAAACTAAAAAACTGTTTTTTTACCTAAAACTCACATAATTACTCTTTGATTTGAATTTCTACAATTATATTCCCATTATGCCTGTATAGCTAGACCTAGCTCAAACCCAACTAGCAAGAAGTTGATTTAAAGCCTATATACCTATACTCATTCCTATAAGTACCCCAAAAAAAGAAATAATTAACAATTTATTTAAACTTTACAACAAAAAATATGCAAATATCTTATTCCAATATATCATCTATATAGAAGCCTATAATTTTTGAAAACCTATCATAGTTTTTCACATAGGCAAAGTCTCTACCGAAAATCTTCTTTTCAAGCTCCAGGTCCTCCTCCTGGCCCGTAAATATACCTAGAACATGCTTACCCCTCAGCTTCATATTAAAAACCTCCTGGGCAGTATCCTTGATAGCAAGATCATCTATATAGTCTTGACCATCCACTTCAAAAAAACCTTTAGTTCCAAGGTTTATCTTATCATTAGGCTTGCCGTCGCTTAGGACTATCATTATCTTTTTATCATAGTCACCTGCATCCATTAGCTTGGCAACCAGACTCAAGGCCAGTCCATCCCTATTGCTACCAGATGCCTTGTAGTCAAATATCTTGGAATTCTTAGACCTCGGATCCTTGTAGTCCCTAAACTCATTAACTACCAAGAAGTTAAAAAGATTACTAAAGGCAAGTACCCTAGTTGGTATGTTTAGGGAAGTCAAGGCCTCGGTTATAATATAGGCCTGGGCAGCGACCTGACCCTCTCGCTCCATCTGGGATGATGATGCATCAAGTAAAATATCCACCGATATAGAGGTCATCTCCCTCTTGTCTACCCTGGCAAAAATTTTATCTTCATTGAATGCCTTATTCTTCCATATCCTAGAAACTACTAGGCTACCTGAGTTTGCAAATTCTATATCCTCTTCATCGTCAAATACCAACTTCTTCTTTAGGATTTCCCTCAGCTCATTTATAGACCTCCTAAAAACCAGCTCATTGTCACGGTAGTATTCCATATTTGATTCAGCCTGGGCCTTGATAGACTTGGCATAGTAAATATTATCCCTATCTATATCAAAGTCACCCCTGGTAAAATGAAGCTTTATACCCTTGTGGATGCCCCTGCAAAGGTCGGCCTCTAGACTATTTAGAGTATGGCCCGGTAAAATCGACTTACCAAACCTATTTGTAACCATCTTTCTTACTGTATCATTGGACCTGGTCATACTAGGGCTAAGGGGACTTTCGTTTCTATCAAGGTCTAACTCATCTATGTCTATCCCCTTGGTAAACTCTGCAGACTCTATGGTCATATCCTCCCCTATATCTTGACCTGGCTTTAAGAACTTCTTTTTCATGGCCAGCTTTAGCCTAGACTGCTTTGGTGTCTCCACTTCCTTTTTGATAGCACTTGACTTATCTTCCTTGTCACCCATCTCATCATCAAGCCTATTGGCCTGGGATAGATCCAGCCTTGTATTTACAAAGAAATACTTCAAAAAGGCAGCATTTAGGTTCTTGATTATCTCCTGACTAGTCTTGGCACTATTTCTGGCCTGCATATAGTCAACCAGGTCTACAATGGCTGGTGAAATACCTAGCCTTTCCGGGTCTACAAAAATACCTGCCAATCTAGCATAGTATACGTAGCCCAAGGCCTGGGAAGTATTATATGCCCTACTTGACTGGCCATCCTGGTCTTCCTTTACCAAGCCCTTGGCAAGAATCTTGTCCAAAAAGTCCTTCCTATATCCAGCAGCTCCTGGCCTGACCTTGATTAGGTCACCTGCAAGGCAGTCGTCAAAATATACCTCACACAGCTTTAAAAACTCATCCTTTAGCTGGGTTTTTCCATAGTGGACATATAGAAACTCCATAAAGGCTTCCATGTCCATTACCTTGTAGACATAGCCCAGAACCAACATCTTATAGTAGTCCATATCACTATCCCCATAGGTATCAAAGAGGTCTAGCAGGGGCTTGAAAGAATAGTCCTCTGAAACAGTCCAGACGGTATTTTCTTTTCTTATCCTATTATCCTTCATATCTATCTTCTTTCGTAATATATTTTATCTTCTATTTTTAAACATGACCTATCCAAGGAAAATATCCTTACTGTCCAAATTTTTTGGGAAGAGTGAAGCGACAACATCTGCCACTATTTCTCTCTCATATACATCGAAGGTCTTATTTACTATACCCATATCTAGGGCAGACTTAAGGTCCAAGCCCTGGGCCATAGTTTCAATTGAAGCAAATAGACCTCTTAGGTCTATCGGCTTAGAGGAAATTTCTGCATTCAGGGACTTTAGTTGTAAGTCCATAAATAGCTTGACGAAAAGATCCCTGTAGTCATCTCTTAGCTTGAACTCCTCAGACAGGATCATCTTCAGATTATCCTCACTAATAGTAGGCATGTCTACCACCAAAAATCTAGATACCAAAGCTTCATTCAACTCCTTAGTACCAATGTAGCCGTAGTTCATAGTGCCTATAAACCTGCTGGCCTCATGTAGTCTTATCTTATCATAACCAGGTACATCTATAATACGCCTATGGTCAAGGGCGGAATAAATTACTGCCAAGGATTCATTCTTAGCCATATTTATTTCATCAAAAACTGCAAATCCACCCACTTCAGCAGCCATATATACAGGTCCCTTCCTCAAAACCACCTCATTGTTGACAAAGGTATCTGATCCTAGTAGGCTGGCCGCATCCGAATTAATATTCATAGACATATTCCACATTGGCCTGTAAAATAAGCTGGCTAGGTTATCTGCCAATACATTCTTACCAGTAGCCTTAGGCCCTGATAGGAGTACATTGTAGCCTGCCAATATGCCCGCTATTAGCTTTGACCACACCTGGCCACCATAATATTTATACCTAGGCTGGGGTATCCTGTCTATATATTCATCCTCCAGCTTGTAATATTTCCTAAAGGCCTCAACCTCATCCAAAAGCTTTTGAGGGACACCCTGCTTTAATAAAAACTCTCTCATCTATATCCTCCTAGCATTTATCACTATTTTAATAATCAATTTCACAAATATTATACCCAATAAAAAAGGATCTACCAATATTTATTTGAATAATATCGGTAAATCCTAATATTTTCCTGAATTGATTAAACTCTTATAACAAATTTAGACACAAAGATAATATAAAAGTCGACTCTGAACCCCTAGGCTACTTCTTTTTTCGGTAATTATTAAGGCCCTTCTTCTTGATAATTGTAGGATAATCGATATAGGCAACATTAGCATCACTTCCACCCTCACTGGTAGTCCCTATGCCCTTAAAGTGTCCCCTATTGGTATACTGCCACATACCTACCAAGCCTGGTCCCTTGTAGCCATGCCCCCTACTTGACCACCTAGCAACCCATAGGTCAAATTCCTTGAGCCTTTCCATATCAAAGGAATTGTCCAACCAGGACTTCATTGTGTAAAGACCAACATAATAGCCACTTGACTCGACCCGCTTCATAAAGGCATAGGCTATTCTTGTCCTAAGGTCATTTCCCAGTCTAGACTGGCACTTGTCCTCCATATCCAGGTAGACCGGATAATCGAACTCCATACCCTCCAAAGAATGGATAAACATATCAGCCTCTCTTAGGGCCTCATCTACATTTGTAGCATAGCAGTACCAATAGGCACCAACACCTAGTCCCGCCTTCTTACAGGCATTATAGTTTCTTACCCAGTATGGGTCTTCACCACTATATCCACTGCCAGCCTTCAAAATGACAAAACTTAGGCCTGACTCCTTGGCTAAGTCCATGTTACACCTACCATTATATTTACTAATATCTACTCCAAGTCTTGTATTCATAGCTTCAATCTCCTTCTTTCTCTTAAAATCATCAATAATATCGTCAACCTCTTCTTCACCCAAAGTCTCTGGCTCTAGAAAGGTATTTTTTGTATCTATAGAAATATAGTCCTTAGAATTTTTTGCTGCCCTTAGGAATATCTTTCCTTCCTGGTCGTCTAGCAGCCTATTTCTCATAGCCATAACCCTGGCATAAAGGTACTTGTAAAGCCTCACATATAGGCCATCCTTGCTGTCATCCCAGGCTGCGGTAAGCTTGTAGACCTTGGCTTCTGTAATACCCATATGCTTGGCAATCTCCTTACTAGTCATAGAATAACAGGTCCTAAGTAGCCTACAAATGGCCATATCCTTGTCTCTTGCATGGGCATTGGCAGTCTTTATATAGGTCCTGTCACCCTTACACTCATCAAATATAGACTCCATAAGGTCAATGTTGTCATCAATCCTGTCCCCAGTCATCCTAAGCGAAAACAAGAGAGACAATATAGTTGGGTCAAAGTATTCCTTGGCCAAGGCCTTGGCATGGTCTGAACAATCAAAATCACCCGACAGCAGGGCCTCTGCATTTAAAATATCCCTAACAGAAACCTTGGCATCCTTGTTTGAAAAATGCTTGTAGCCAGTGTCGGTTCCAGCAAATACAGAATAAAGGAAGTCTCTCATTACAAATAAGGTAATTTCCCTACACACATCTGCAAAAATATCCACCAGGCTATCTCTCTCCTCAATAGAGTCAATTAGGTCGGTATAAAAACTATCTGCTATAGAATTTAATAAAGCATAGTTTGATACCTCTTTACTAGTTTTTTCTTTCATTAGCATAAAATTTCCTCCTAAGTTTTAATATAGTTTTTATGATTTTAATTATCATTTCGATTTTATAATATCACTTACTTAGACAATTGTAAAGTTTTTTTTGTATAAATATTTTGAATATTGTGTTTTTTAACTATAAATCATTTGTCCTTTTATAAAGTATATAAAAATAGCCCTACTAGTTACTTATTTCAACTAGTAGGGCCATTTGACCTAGGGATTATTTTTCAGCAAGTATCCTAGCTAACTCAGAAATGCTGTTTGACAATAGGTCTACCTTCTTTTCCATCCTCACCAACAAGTAGAGGCTAAGGGCTATGGGGAAACCAACATTCTGAATTATGCCTACTATTGTCTGATTATCCATTACGGCCTCTTATAGGACTAGGTCGTATGTCTCTGTGCTAGTTTCCACAAGCTTGGCATCTACTGATTTCACCAAGCCCTGACCCTTTATCCTGAAGACATTCTTTTCTATTATCTTGTCCATTACCTTTTTTATAGCCTCTTCATTTACACCTGGTCCAGGATTTTTCACTGATAGGTTAAAGGTCTTACCATCATCCTTCTTAAACTTCATTGATATAGTCTTTCTTACTTCCATTACTTATCTCCTTTCAAAATTATCCTTGTGATCTCAATTTTACTGGGCATCCTCTAGCTCTTTGTTTTCTAGCTTGAAGATTGCATCTACTTCCTTTTCCTGTAGGCCTAATATAGCCCTTACTACCTCATGCACATCCTGGTCTGCTGCGTCTGACCTAATATTTGCGAAATTTATATATGCAAACTTATCCTTGCCATCCTTACCCTGACCATCCTTTAATCTTGCCCTGTAGCTTACCTTTGTTTCTTTTACCTTTACCATAACTTTCCTCCTTAAAAAATATTCTTTATCAACGTTGAAATCCTTACCTGTAATGAGTAGCTATCTCTTACACTTACAATTATAGGACCTGGGCTTGATATCTTTTACCAATATACGGCTAAAATTAGGCTAATTTCATATATATGTATCCATAAATTGGAAATCCTACTTCAAATTCTTCTATATGGCTTTTTGATATAGGCTATTTTCTTAGCTCCTTGTGATTTCAGATGTTGATAATAGTGATTTTGGACAAAAAAACACCCCCTGGAAAAATCCAGGGGGATAAGTTTCTTATATATTACCTATATTATTATTTTTTTCTTCTAGTTATAGCTAGTCCACCAGCTACTATAGCTAGTCCACCACCTACTAACGGTGCTAGACCTCCAACCATACCAGTCTTAGCAAGGCTTGCTGACTTAGGAGTAGTGCTTGTAACCCCACCAGTCTTGCTATTTGAATTAAGCTTAATAGTCTTTTCTAAAGGAGTTACCTTGTCCTGCTCAACAGTAAAGTCATTGTGGTTTGTACCACCAGTTAGCTGGTAGTAGTAGTTACCTGGCTGTAGTGATACCACACCATCCTTTAATAGGGCAATACCCTCGGTAGCCTTAGTTGCATCTAGGTAACCATCTGCACCTGTCTTACCCTTGAAAACTAGTCTAGGGTTCTTCTTGTCCTTGTCTACTGCATATATAGACACTTCCTGGTCAGATATAGCTGACTTGCTAGTGTTGATTATTCTTAGCTTTACACCAGTCTGCTTTTCACTTGTGCTAGTAGCAGAAGAAGACTTTTCCTGAAGGATTTCAATTGTAGTTGTAACCCCAGACTTAGCTGTTAGCTTGTAGGCCTGCGTATTTAGGGCATAACCTTCACTTGCCTTGTTTTCAACTAGTATATAGTCACCAGGCTTGATTAGTATGCTTCCATCTATAACTTCTAGACCAAGGTTCCTTCCATCAGCAGTAATATAAGAAGCATCCATTACATTACCCTTATCATCAAAATTGATGCTTGCTAGTAGCTTGTCTCCCTGCTTTAGGTCAACAGTAGCCCCACCTAGGGCAGCACTTGTCGCCTTGTCTAAAGACTTGACTATTACCTGTCCCAAGCCATCCTTGAACTTAGTATTCTTGATTTCTACATTTGAAGTCAAACCATCAGTTACAGTCAGAGCTTCGTGCCTAGAGTTTAGCATATAGCCTGTTGGAGCCTTAGTTTCAGCATATGTATATTCCCCTGCCTTCAGGCTAAGGTTACCACTTGAATCCACGATGTTTGTAACATCATATGAATTAGCAGAAGCAACTGATGCTGCATCCACCTTGCCCTCAGCATTTGTCTTAAATGTAAAGGCCTTCTTGCCGGCTTGATAGAAAGTAATCTCTGCACCTGCAACCTTGTCGCCTGTAGAAGACGTCTTAAGAAAATCAACTGTACCGTTTGCAAAGGCAGAACCAAGTGACATTGGTAAAGCTATAGCAAAGGCAGATACTACCCCTAACAATTTCTTATTATACTTCATATTATTCCCTCCAATAACTCAAGTTTTACTATAATAACTTTTATATTCTTACTATTTAATCCAGTGGTATATTTGGACCCACCAATTCCATATTAAATATGCTAGTATATACTACTATCATACCATAAAATAGTCAAAATATAAATAAAAAAAACAAAAAATAGGCTAAGATGAAAGTAGTCATCCTAGCCTCTTAATTATCTCTATACTTTTGCCTATCTTTTATCTATATGCTTTAGGCATATTTCCTATGTGTAGAAATTTAGAACAGGCCAGATATTACACCCTTTTCGTCAACATCGATCCTTAGGGCCGCTGGTTGCTTTGGTAGGCCTGGCATCTTCATGATTGCCCCAGTCAATACAACTATAAAGCCTGCACCTGCTGATACATTAGCCTCTCTTACATTTATCCTAAATCCTGATGGTCTACCAAGCTTAGTCTGGTCATCAGATAGGGAATACTGAGTCTTGGCCACACATACAGGTTGCCTACCAAAGCCTAAGTCTTCAAGTTCCTTGATCTGCTTGTTGGCCTCTGCTGTGTAGTCTACACCGTCAGCACCATATATCCTAGTAGCTATGGCATTTAGCTTGTCCTTGATTGACATATCATCATCATAGCAGTACTCAAACTGGTTGTCTGCCTGGTCTATCAGCTTAAGGACTTCCTTGGCAACCTCAAGGCCACCTTCTCCACCCTTAGCCCAAACCTCTGATAGGGCTACATTTACCCCTAGCTCGTTGCACTTGTCCTCAACTAGCTTTAGCTCTGCCTCTGTATCAAGAGGGAACCTATTTATTGCAACTACTGCAGGTAACTTGTATACCTGGGTAATATTTTCTATATGCTTTAGTAGATTTGGTAGTCCTGCTTCTAGGGCCTCTAGGTTTTCCTCATTTAGCTGGTCCTTTGGTACTCCACCATTGTACTTCAAGGCTCTAACAGTAGCTACTATCACCACTGCATCCGGTCTAATTCCAGCCTTCCTACACTTGATATCTAAGAACTTTTCAGCACCAAGGTCTGCACCAAAGCCTGCCTCAGTTACCACATAGTCACTCATATGTAGGGCCATCTTTGTAGCAATTATAGAGTTACAACCATGGGCTATATTGGCAAATGGTCCACCGTGGATAATAGCTGGTGTACCTTCTAGGGTCTGAACTAGGTTAGGCTTAAGGGCATCCTTTAGGACTGCTGCCATGGCACCATTAGCACCTAGGTCCCTGGCTGTCACCGGCTTGCCATCATATGTATAGGCAACAACTATGTCGCCTAGTTTTTCCTTTAGTTCACCTATATTATTTGAAAGGCAGAAGGTAGCCATGATTTCAGATGCAACCGTGATATCAAAGCCATCCTCCCTAGTTACACCGTCTACCTTCTTACCAAGACCATCAACGACATTTCTTAGCTGTCTATCGTTCATGTCTACACACCTTCTCCACGTAATCCTCTTAGGGTTGATATTTAATTCATTGCCCTGGTATACATGGTTGTCTAGCATAGCTGCCAAAAGATTATTGGCCGCCCCGATAGCATGCATGTCACCTGTAAAGTGTAGGTTTATATCCTCCATAGGTATCACCTGGGCATAACCACCACCGGCTGCCCCACCCTTGATACCAAAAACTGGACCCATAGATGGCTCTCTAAGAGCTGTTATTACATTCTTGCCCAACTTGGCCAAGGCATCTGCCACACCGATTGATGTAGTTGTCTTTCCCTCACCAGCTGGAGTAGGATTGATGGCAGTTGTAAGAATTAGCTTACCCTTCCTGTCCTCTGTCCTATCCAATACATTATAGTCAATCTTGGCCTTATACTTACCATAAAGCTCAATATCATCCTCACTTAAATTAATCTTCTTAGCAATATCTCTGATATCCTGTGCCACTGCTTCCTGTGCAATTTCAATATCTGATTTGAAACTCATTACTATACACCTCCGTGAAAATTCAATACTAGTAATTTGGTAAAGCTATTTTCATACAATATAGCTTTTTTTAACTTGATAGTTCGTTTGTTTTCGAACGTTTTTATATTTTTTATAATTATAGTATAGGTTATATGGCCTTCTAAGTCAATATAATTCTATTAATTTAATCATTAACAAAATACCTATACATACTTGCACTTAGTTGTCATCAAGGGCCCTCATACATGCCTGGGTAACCTCATCTGTAGGGTCTATCTCATAGGCCCTTCCAATATAATATCTGGCCTCATCTTCCTCACCATTATGTAGGTAGGCCATACCTAGATTACAAAGAATCTCCGGGTCATCCTTTTTCAGCTTGGATGCCCTAGTTAAATAGTCAATAGCTCCTGGCATATTAGCCTCCTGGGCAAGACAAAGGGCCATCTCTACAAGAGTATCTACCTGGGTTGGTCTTGTAATCAGGATTTTTTCTAGGTAGGACTTGGCCTGGCCTAGGTCTCCCAGCGACTTGTAGGCTAAACTGATGATAAACAAAAGGTTCCACCAGTCTGGATACTGATTTTCTAGGTCTAGCAGGTCCTCTAGTGCCTCTTGGGCCTGACCCTGGAATACAAGGTTGTAGGCCTTTTCATACCTTACTTTGT
>NZ_CDRRTB010000030.1:0-15948 GCF_977045075.1 Peptostreptococcus sp.
AGAGGTTTGTACATACATATACCCTTTTGTTCAAAGAAATGTGGCTATTGTGACTTCACATCCTTTGCCGGGAATGGAGACCAGATAGATGACTACCTGTCATATTTAGAAAAGGAATTTAGCCTATTTAGGTCTAGTGGCTCTATTGAAGATATAGAAACAATTTTTATAGGTGGAGGTACACCTAGTATCTTGTCGTTAAGTCAGCTGGAAAGGCTCTTATCGATAGTCAGGGAAAATGTAGACTTATCAAAAATAATAGAATATACCATAGAATCAAACCCAGGTAGCCTTACGAGGGACAAGCTAGAGCTCATGAGGGCATCCGGTCTAAATAGGCTGAGTATTGGATTACAGGCTAGTCAAGATCACCTATTAAGGTTTTTAGAGAGAATTCACACCTATGATGACTTCCTGGAGTCCTATAGGCTTGCAAGGCTAGTTGGCTTTGAGAATATAAATATAGACCTAATGTTTGCCTTCCAGGGGCAGACCCTTGAGGACTGGAAGGAGACCCTAGAAAGGGTAGTTTATTTGGACCCAGACCATATATCTGCCTATTCTCTGATAATAGAGGAGGGGACTAGGTTTTTTAAGATGTACGAGGAAGGAAGTTTGACTGACTATGATGAGGATGCCTATATAGACATGTATAGGTATACAATAGATTATCTGGCAGAAAAGGGCTATAGTCAATATGAGATATCTAATTTTGCCAAAGAGGGTAAGGAATGTAGGCATAATTTAATATACTGGGACGACAAGGAATATTACGGGTTAGGTTTGGGCGCTTCTGGCTACCTAGATGGTAGTAGGTATACGAACCATAAGTATTTTCCTGCATATTACCAATCTTTAGACTCTGGTATGAGACCGCTGGCATTTGAGGAGACTATAAGTCTGGAGGAAAAATTAAATGAATACCTAATACTTGGCCTAAGGAAGACAATGGGTATATCACGAGCCAAATACCTTGAAAGGCTAAAGAAGATAGACCAGGACAAGTATAAAGAAAACCTAGAGATAATTGAAAACTATATTAATAGTGGTCATATTATTTTGGAGGGAGACCATATCAAACTGAGTCAGCTTGGATTAGAAATATCTGATACAATAAGCTTAGACCTACTATTATACTAGCTCTTTTTATGGTATAATGGTATGAGACAATGATATGTGGCATTATAGGACTAGTAACAAGAAGGATAATAAGTAAAATATCTTGTTCTCCTATGATGCGGGTTTATTTTTCTTATTATGTGTATAAATAGGAGTGTGGATATGAATAGAGTTAGTGTGAAGATAGATGGTGTTGATTACCAGATAGCAGGTGAAAAGAATGAGGCGGAGATAGTCAAGGTTGCCAAGTATATAGACGGTGAATTGAAGAATATAAGTAAGGCAGCCCCTTCCCTAAGTAAGACTAGTGCTGCAATACTTACTTCTGTAAATATAGCAGACAAGCTATTTGATAGGGAACGTGAAGTGGAAGTCCTTAAAAAGGAAATCTCTGAGATGAAGGAAACTGACTCTAACAAGAATGAAGAGGTTGAAAAGGAATTTGACAATGTACTTCTAAAGTTAGAAGAGGCTGATTCAAAAATAGCAGACCTAAAGATTAAGATATCCAAGCTTGAAGCAGACCTAGCGTCTAAGGACGATACTATTAAGAGGTTGGAAGCTACAGGTGGACAAGTGGGTGGAGACGTGGATAAGATAGTTAAGTCTCTTGAAATGAAGGTTAAAGAAATGGAAAATAAGGTAGCTGTTGCTGAAAATATGGCTGCAGAATTTCAAAACAAGGCCTATAACCTACAACTAAACTATGAGGAATTAAAGAATAAGACAAACAAGTAAATGGTCTTGCACTTGCGTATTTAATAAATAGGGGTGCATGGATTAGAGGAACATATGCAAGTACTAAAAAGACTACTAGGCCATGGGCTAGTAGTCTTTTTTAAAGCATGGTTAGGAGAAGAATAAAGGTGATAATACAAGTATCTTAGTACTTGTTCATATGGATAAAAAGGCATGGAGGAAATATGAATAAAAATTTAGAGCTATTAGCTCCAGTAGGGAGTATGGAGGCCCTTAGGGCAGCCGTTCAGAATGGTGCTAATGCAGTGTATCTGGGTGGAAAGGTATTTAGTGCTAGGGCCAGTGCAAATAATTTTGATTATGATGAGTTGAGGCAGGCGGTTGAATATGCCCATATTAGGGATTGTAAGGTATTTGTAACAGTAAACACCCTTATAAAGCAGTCAGAGATGAAAGACTTTATAGACTACATAAGATACCTATATTCTATAAGTGTTGACGCTCTCATCCTACAGGATATTGGTATGGCTAATAAAATCAAGGAGCTATTTCCTGATTTTGAGCTACATGCAAGCACCCAAATGGCAGCCCACTCCCTAAATGATGTCCTATACCTAGAGTCTATTGGCTTTAAGAGGGTGGTCTTGGCTAGGGAACTAAACGTGGATGAGATAAAGAAAATTACTGACCAGTGTCAGGCTGATATAGAGATATTTGTACATGGTGCCCTTTGTGTATCATATTCAGGCCAATGCTATATGAGCTCAGTTTTGGGAACGAGGTCTGGTAATAGGGGTAGGTGTGCCCAACCATGTAGGCAGAAGTACAGGCTGTATAACAGCCAAGAAGATAAGTACGAAGACCTAGATGGTGACTATCTATTAAGTCCAAGGGACCTTAATACTATTGAAGATATAGGTAGAATCATAGAAACTAATGTCCTATCACTTAAAATAGAGGGGAGAATGAAGAGGCCTGAGTACGTTGCTACAGTTGTTAGCTCCTATAGGGATGCTATATTAAATTATATCGAAAATGGCAAATCGGGTATATCAGATAAGACCTTGGAGGACCTGTATGTTATATTTAACAGGAAGTTTACCAGGGGATACCTTCTAGGAGAAACGGGTGGAGATATAATGAACTCCTCAAAACCAAACAACAGGGGTCTATATATAGGTAAGGTCCAGGCCTACAATGCTAGGTCAAAAAGGCTGAAGATAAGACTAGAAGCTAGCCTAAAAAAGGGAGATGGCCTAAGTATAGGTGGAGGAACAGTAGGCAGAATCATACATGGTAAGGACATAAGGACTATAGGCCATCCAGGAGAAAGTGTAGAAATCGACTATATAGGTAATATTAAGCCTGGAAGTAAGGTTTTTAAGACTAGTGACGGTCAGCTATTAGATAGGATGAAGAAGACCTATGAGCCAGGACAAGAGTATGTAAAAATACCCCTTTTTATGGAGCTTGATTTGAATGTGGGGCAGGCTCCAAGACTCAAGCTATGGGATGATAGGGGAAATATAGTTATCCTAGAAGGAGACTGTCTTGTTGAAGAGGCTATAAAGGTAGCTATAAGCCAGGAAAAGGCCACTAAACAGCTATCAAAGCTAGGAAATACACCTTACTACCTGGAGTCCATAAACTGTAATATAGAAGGGAATGTGAGTATTCCTATAAGTAACCTAAACACCCTAAGAAGGTTGGCTATCGAAGAGATATCTAAGCAGAGGGTAGTGATTAAGGAAAGGTCCTATGATAGGCCTAATAAGCAAGTAGATGTTAAGCAAGAAGGGCCTTTAGGTAGGATAGAAAATCAAGAAGATAAATCACGCTTTAATGTTAGCTGCCAAAACCTAGACCAGCTAAGAGCCTGTTTAGAATATGAGATAGGTGATATTTACTATAGGAATATAGAAAGTCTAGGCCAGGCCATGGACCTATGCAGACAGGCAGGTAGAGACATATACTTCTATATGCCTAGGATTATAAGAAATGATGAGGAAAGGATATATAGGGCCTTGCTGAATTTGGATGAGGAGGCCAAGAAAAACCTAAGAGGTTTTAGACTTTCTAGCTATGGCCAAATAGGCTGGGTCAAAGATAAATTTCCAGATAAAATAATTATGATTGCCCCTTGGTTAAATGTAATAAATGACCTATCCCTAGACTACTATACTTCTATTGGGGCCAAGAGGGTATGTATGTCGCAAGAGGTATCCCTTAACCAGCTAAGAGATATGGACAAGCTTTATGGACAAGGCTGTGAGACAGAGTATGTAGTATATGGAAACAACGAAATGATGATAAGTGAATACTGTCCAATGGGGGTCTTGACAAAAGATTGTAAAAAAAATAAGAGAGATGCCCTTTGCAATAAGAGTATATACTATCTAGAATCAAATGAGGGGCATAGGTATAGGTTATCCCAGAGTCTAGAATGTAGAACAACGATATATTCGGATGAAATTGTAAACCTAGTGGAAGACCTTGATAGTCTGTCATTTCTAGGTATAGAAAATAATGAGATAGTTTTTAATTTTGAAGACCAGGAAGAGGTAAAGTCAGTTTTAAGGGCCTTTATCCAGGGGCATAAGGAAGAACTTGATAGGCTAAGTAGAACCTATAATACTGGCAACCTATATATGGAAATGGATTAATAGGATAAGGAAGTGATTTTATTGGCTATTTATATTGGTGACAAGACCACAACAGCTAAGGTGGATAGGACTTGTATAGAAAAATATGGCATAAGTGAGCTTGTTCTGATGGAAAATGCAGCTACAAGTGCTTTTTATAGGATTCTAGAGATAGAAAAGGAAATTTATAGGAATATCAAGGACAGGATAAGGGATACAGATTTTGATTCCAGTATTTTCTCTGGTCTACCATTTAAAAGGATTGCTATTCTTTGTGGAAGTGGCAACAATGGTGGAGATGGTTTTGTTTTGGCCAGGAAGCTAAAGGCAGCTGGTAGGAAGGTAGATATATTATTTGTTGGGAATCAAGATAAGATGAGCCAGTCTGCCCAGACTAACTACGATATTATACAAAGGCTAGGTCTTGGTATTAAGCACTACGATAATATGGCAGATATAGAGTCTGAGATTGAAAGCCTTATGACCGAGATTGATAAGTATGATGTCCTAATAGACGCAATATTTGGGGTCGGTATAAATCGTCCAGTTGCATCTAAGTATAGGCCCTTATTTGAGGCAGTAAACTCGTATAGGTTAAAAAATGAGACTAGGATAATAGGCATCGATATACCTTCAGGACTAGATCCCGACACAGGCCTACCAGTTTCAGATAGGAAAAATCCAGGTGTAGCCATAAGGTGTGACTACACGATCAGCTTTGATTACTTCAAAAAGGGCTTTTTAAATTATGAGTCCGAAGAATATACAGGTAGGGTCTATGTTGAGAGTCTAGGCTGTAAGAAGGATATTCTTGAGGAGGTGGGATTAAGAGATAGGTTTATATCAAAAAAAGACCTGGAATTTAATAGGCCTAAGCAGTGTTCCCACAAGGGTGACTTTGGTAAGGTATGTATTTTTGCAGGGTCCAAGGGCTTTTATGGGGCGGCAAGGCTTGCTACAGAATCGGCTGTAGGTGCTGGATCTGGTCTGGTAACACTAATTTCTGATCCGGATGTCCAGGCGGTATTGGCCCCCAACCTTGTAGAAGCGATGACCTGTAATTATGGGGACCAGGCAAGACTTGATAGGTTAACTGAGTCTGCTAATTCAATAGCCATTGGGCCAGGAATGGGCATGAACCAATTATGCATAGACACCCTATCCTACATATCATTTAGGACAAGTAGGCCAATAGTAGTGGATGCAGATGCTATAAATGCATTTAAGGAGGCTGACCTTAGTCTTAGTGGTAGGTATATTTTAACGCCACATTTGGGTGAATTTTCTAGGTTAATAGGACTAGAGGTCGATCTTATAAAAAAGGATAGGCTCTACTATGCTAAAAAGTATGCAAGAGAGAATCAATTAGTCCTAGTCCTAAAAGGAAAGAACACGATAATAACTGATGGGACAAGAGCTATTGTGAATACTACAGGTAATGAGGGTATGGCCAGGGGTGGTATGGGAGACTGCCTAACTGGAATAATAGCTAGTCTAGCCGCAAAATATGATCCATTTGAGGCAGCCTGCAAGGGTGTTTATCTTCATGGTCTATGTGGTGACCTTATATATAGGGATAGCTTTACAGTGAGTCCTAGTGATTTAATAAAAATCATTCCCAAAGTTATGAAACTGATGTATAATTAATATATACTAATAATGTAGTTTTACTATAATAATTAAATGCAAGGAGGTATTGACTTGTTTGGATTAAGTATGAAAATAATTTGGGTAATAGTTGCCATTGCCTTTGCAATTGGTGAAGCAGCTACTTTAGCCCTTACCATGGTCTGGTTCTCCGTGGGTGCCCTTTGTGCCCTAGCAGTATCTTACTTTGTGGATAATGTATTTATACAGATATTAGTATTTGCCCTAGTATCCGGTTTGCTCCTTCTTGTAGCTACTAAAAAGCTTATAAGAATGGATAGGAGTGATGAGGTAAACGCCTGGACAGGAATTGATACCAATATAATGGCGGTAGTAGGCAAGAAGGGGATAGTTTTGAATAAAATAAGTCCCTATAAGCCGGGTCTGGTCAAGGTTAAGGGAGAGGATTGGACAGCTGTTTCAAAAACAGACGAAGCTATAGAAGCCGGTTGTGAGGTGGAAGTAGTGGCAGTTGAAGGCGTAAAATTAGTAGTAGTCAAGAAATAGATTTTATTTTTAGGAGGTACTTATATGATTGGAAAAATTCTTACGTTTTGGCTAATTTTATTATTGTTGTTTATAGCCATTAGATGTATAAGAATCGTTAAGCAGGCTAAAATGGGTATAGTCATGAGGCTTGGTAAGTTCCATAAGGAGGCCAAGACAGGTATACATTTCTTGGTTCCATTTGTAGACTCTATGGCCTATATGATAGACCTGAGAGAAATGGTAGTTGATTTCCCACCACAGCCAGTTATCACCAAGGATAACGTAACAATGCAGATAGATACAGTGGTATACTATAAGGTGACAGATCCAAAGAGCTATGTATTTGAAATTGCAAATCCTATAGCTGCAATCGAAAACCTTACAGCAACTACACTAAGAAATATAATAGGTGACCTTGACCTAGATGAAACCCTAACATCAAGAGACTTGATAAATGCCAAAATGAGAACTATCTTGGATGAAGCGACTGATATATGGGGTATAAAGGTAAACAGGGTAGAGTTAAAGAATATCATGCCACCTAGAGACATCCAGGCAGCTATGGAAAAACAGATGCGTGCAGAGAGAGAAAGAAGAGAAGCAATCCTTCAGGCTGAAGGTGAAAAGCAGTCCAAGATCCTTATAGCAGAGGGTGAAAAGCAGTCTGCTATACTAAAGGCTGAGGCAAAGAAGGAAGCCATGATAAGAGAGGCAGAGGGTCAGAAGCAGTCTAAGATTCTAGAAGCAGAGGGTGAGGCTTCTGCAATCAGAAAGACATTCGAAGCAAAGGCTGAGGGTGAAGCAGTCGTAATTAGACAGACTCAGGAAGCCAATGCAGAGGGTCTAAGGATGGTATTTAGTGCTATGAAGGAATCTGATGTAGATGATAATATACTAGCTCTTAAGTCAATGGAGGCCTTGGTTAAGCTTGGTGAAAGTGAATCTTCTAAGCTTGTTCTTCCGTCAGATGCAGTCAACTTCCTAGGTACATTTAAGGGTATTAAAGAAGTTCTGACAAATGATAGTAAGAAATAAATATTCTTAGGGCTGCTAGGACTTAGGTCTAATTAAGTCTTATTAGCTATAATTAAAAAACAGATAAATAAGAGATGTATTTTATTAATCCCTAGACCTTGTCTGGGGATTAATATATATTGGAGGTTAAAGTATGGGTTTAGTGGATAGACTTGAAAGTCAAAAAAGAGAACTGGTCTTCAAGGAGCTTTTAGGAAAGAAATATAGTAGTTTGAATGACTTCAAGCTAGTTTATACACCAATGGAAGAGATAACCTTAATTAGTGTAAAGAGGCTATTCTTTCAGGGAAAACTTGGTGAAGCAGAAGACCTATTATTTTCTAGCATAGAAAAAAATAAGACTAGGAATTCAGTTTTTATAGCAGGTGAGTTTTATACTCTGATGATGGAATTATCTGATGAGGAACTAGAGGAAAAAAATTTTTCTAGGGAAGAAGTGATGGCAGGGATTAAGGATATAGGCGAGCTTTTGAAGGAAGAAATATTACTTTTTGATAAATAGGACCTAATTTTTTCTTTATAAAACTTGTAAAATTTCCTGGGTAATTGTATAATAAATACTTAAGTTATTTTTGAAAAAAAAACACACAGCCGAAGCTGCATGCATTAGAATTTGTGATGGAATTCTATTTTAGTATAAATGCTTCGTCCTGTCAAGTGTTTTTTATAAAAGCTATAAAAAGATGGGAGTTGTATAAAAAATGAAGATAGGCTTTGATCATGAAAAGTATTTAGAAGAACAGTCCAAGTATATACTAGAAAGAGTTAACAACTATGACAAACTCTATATAGAATTTGGAGGAAAGTTAATTGGTGACCTACATGCCAAGAGGGTATTGCCTGGTTTTGATGAAAATGCAAAGATAAAGGTACTTAGTCATATCAAGGAAAAGGTCGAGGTAGTAATTTGTGTATATGCGGGTGATATCGAAAGAAACAAGGTCAGAGGAGACCTTGGCATCACCTATGACATGGAAGTTATGAGGCTGATTGATGACCTAAGAGGCTATGACCTGGATGTTAATTCGGTTGTAATAACAAGGTATGAAAACCAGCCTGCTGCTACAATATTTATCAACAAGCTAGAAAGAAGGGGTGTAAAGGTATATAGGCATGCTCCTACTAGTGGATATCCAACAGATGTTGACCTTATAGTAAGCGATCAGGGCTTTGGTATAAACCCATACATTGAGACGACAAAGCCGATAGTTGTAATGACAGCACCAGGTCCAAACAGTGGTAAGCTAGGTACTTGCTTAAGTCAGCTTTACCATGAAAACAAGATGGGTATTGCAGCCGGATATTCAAAGTATGAAACCTTCCCTGTATGGAACCTACCATTAAAGCATCCTGTAAATATGGCCTATGAAGCAGCTACTGTTGACCTTAAGGATGTAAATATGATAGACTCCTTCCACTTGGAAAAATATGGTGTGACTACTGTAAACTATAACAGAGACCTGGAACTATTCCCAGTTTTAAAGAAAATAATAGAGAAGATAACAGGAAAAGAAAGTGTATTCCAATCACCTACTGATATGGGTGTAAATAGGGTAGGCTTTGGTATTATAGATGATGAGGTTGTAAGAGAAGCAGCCATCCAAGAGATTATTAGAAGGTATTTCAAGACCCTATGCGACTACAAGAAGGGCAGCCTAGACAAGGAAGCTGTTTCCAGGATGAAGATGATAATGGAGGAGCTTGGCCTAAAGGGCGAGGATAGGAAAGTTGTCAATGTAGCTAGACAGTATAGCAAGGACCATTGCCAATGTGAAGACTGTCAATCGGTCTCACTAGAGCTATCGGATGGAAGAATGATAACAGGAAAATTTTCTAAGACTATGACTGGGTCTGCAGCTGCAATATTAAATGCTATAAAGGTCTTAGCGGATATACAGGACCATATCCACTTAATTTCACCGCTTGTATTAGAGCCAATGCTGAATTTGAAGAAGAATGTATTCAAGAGTAGGAACACTTCCCTTGATGCAGAGGAAGTTTTAATGGCCTTGAGTATAAGTGCAGTGACAAATACACTTGCCCAGTTTGCTATGAGCAAGTTATCTGAACTAGAGGGGGCCCAGGCGCATTCTACTGTGATTCTTAATAAGGATGATGAACAGGTATTTAGAAACCTAGGTATAGATGTAACATGTGATGATAAGTATCAGTCTACTAATCTTTATGAGGGTTAGACTTGACCTATAGAAGGACTAGATACTAATTCAGTTCGTTTATACGATTTAAAATATAAATACAAGAAAATTTTAAAAAGGAGCTAGCAAATTGCTAGGTTCTTTTTTTAATATTGTATAAAACATAATAATACCATAAAAGGAGATGAAAATCAATATTGATATGATAATTTATTTATGTTAGAATAAGTATCATCTGCAGATGGAATTTTATAAAAATTAAACTTATTGTTTATATTGATGATACCTATAGAAATAATGCCAATCATATATAAGGGGAATCAAATTATTTTCTATATAAACAAATAACCAAGGGGGTATTTTATGAAAAAATCAGTTAGTATGCTACTTGTAGCTAGCTTAGCGACGAGTGGTATTGCTGGCCTTCCAAATGCAGTGTCGGCAGAAACAAGTAATTCTATAGATTCTAGAGCTGAAAGAATTTCAGGAACAGATAGATATGAAACCTGCGTTAATATTTCAAAGAAAGCATATAAGAGCTCTGAAGTAGCTATATTAGCGTCAGGTCAAAAAATTCAAGATGCATTGGCAAGCGGTGGTGTAGCTGCAAAGTTGAAGGCACCTTTGTTATTGACTCAAAAAGATAGGTTGCCAAGTGTAGTATTGGATGAATTAAAGAGATTAAATGTAAAGAAAATAATTTTAGTAGGTGGTCAAGAATCTATATCAAGGTCACTAGAAAACCAGCTAGACAATATCTATAAGGTTGAAAGAGTAAGTGGAAG
This sequence comes from Peptostreptococcus sp., assembly GCF_977045075.1. Taxonomy (NCBI): domain Bacteria; kingdom Bacillati; phylum Bacillota; class Clostridia; order Peptostreptococcales; family Peptostreptococcaceae; genus Peptostreptococcus; species Peptostreptococcus sp. The sequence goes on from NZ_CDRRTB010000030.1 coordinate 10,573, forward strand.
AGATAGATATGAGACATCTATTAAATTAGCAGAAGTAATAAATAAGGATACTAAACAGGAAAATATTATAGTTAACGGTAATACTGTGGATGCTTTAACAGCAGGAGCAATAGCAGCAAAACTAAATAGGTCTATAATATTGACAAATGGTGTAAATCTACCTGGCGGATCTAGTGGTGTGCTGAAGGCAGATTCACCTAATAATATAATAATTGGAGGTCCGTCCTCTATCAATATAGATGGCTTAAAGGGAGATAGACTTGCAGGATCAGACAGGTATGAAACATCTACAAAAATAGCTGAAAAATATTATGCTGGTAAGACTAACAAGGCTCTATTAGCTAATGGAGTTAATTCAATTGATGCCTTATCTGCAATCAATTTAGTAGTTAGTGAAAATGCACCTGTTCTTTTAACAGCTTATGATAGTCTAGATAATGATGTTTCTAAGTTTTTAGAAAACAATACAAATAAAGTCTATGTTTTAGGAGGATACCAGTCTATTTCAGATGATGTATATAAAAACATAGAGAAAAAACTAAAAGAAAATAAGGTTAAGGATACAAAAAAGCCAGAGACAGGCAAGCCAGAAACAGGCAAACCAGAAACAGGCAAGCCAGAAGCAGGTAAGCCAGAAACAGGCAAGCCAGAAACAGGCAAGCCAGAAGCAGGCAAGCCAGAGATAGGCAAGCCAGAAACAGGCAAGCCAGAGACAGGCAAGCCAGAGACAGGCAAGCCAGAGATAGGCAAGCCAGAAACAGGTAAGCCAGAGACAGGCAAGCCAGAGACAGGCAAGCCAGAAACAGGTAAACCAGATACAGGCAAACCGGATACAGTCAAGCCAGACACAGGTAAACCAGACACAGAAAAGCCAGATACAGGCAAACCGGATACAGTCAAGCCAGATACAGGTAAACCAGACACAGAAAAGCCAGATACAGGCAAACCGGATACAGTCAAGCCAGACACAGGTAAACCAGACACAGGAAAGCCGGACACAGGTAAACCAGATACAGAAAAGCCGGACACAGGTAAACCAGACGGTAAGGTAGAATATGATGAGGTTAAAGTATTAAAAGATGGTAGATATGAGGTAGAGGCTGGCGGATTCTCCAAACTCTTCTCAAATGCTGAAAATAATAAGCTAGTAGCAACTGTTGAAGCTGGAAAGATTAAGGATATAGCCTTTGAATACAATGATACTAACATGGATATGTTTAAAAATCCATTTATAAAGAATAGGGATAGTTTATTTGAAAAATTAAAGAAAAATAATTATTATCTTGATGGTAAGAATGAGGAATCTATAAAGGAATTAGACACAATTGCCCAGGAGTTATATAAGCTTGTCAACGAAAACCCAAATACTGGCAGGATAAATAAAGAAGGCATAGACAAGATCAACAAGGAACATAATATTGATATTGTAACATCTGCTACTTATTCTACTGCAAGTCTTTACAAGGGAAGTCATGACCTTATAAAGAAAATTAAGGATGCTGCAGAAACTAAAAAGGTAGCTAGACCTAAGAAAACAGATAAATTAAATATAATTACTAGGGAAGACTTTGCCAAATTAGATAAAAATAAGACTTATTCAGATGGAGTTTACTACGGTGATGGCTTTGGTTATATCGGTAGTAAGCCTATACCTTTGAAGGTTACTGTTGAAAATGGCAAAATAAGGGATGTTGAATTTATAAAAGAAGAGGTTATAAAAGTTAGACCTAATGATGAATATCCTGGACTTCCAGATGATGGTAAAACATTTATAAAGGGATATGATGGGGCGATTAGTATTGCAAAATCAGGTGGAATAAATAGGTTAAACTACTTCTTAAAGACTGCAAGAGACACTGAAAGAAGGGTTATTGGTCAAGTTAAGAAGTCTACAACGGATGCTAGTGTTGAAGCATATAATAAGGTATTGGATGACCTATTCTCAAAACATGAATTTGGTAGCCAGAAGCTGAGGCTAGAAAATAGTCACCTGGGAGGAAACATACCACATGTATTAGAGTCTAGATTAAACCTATTGACTAAGACATATATGAGTGAAGATCTCGGCTATAACTATAAGGTTGATACTATAAGTGGTGCAACTTACACTGCTACAGGAACTGTAGAAGCAATATCAAATGCACTTAAAAAAGCAGACCCTAGTGTTGACTTTACAAACCTAACTATACCAGCACAGAATGGTCTAGAGCCTAGTTATAGGGGTGGCACTACTATAGATTTTGACCAGGTAGGCTTCAAGGCTCTAATGCTTAAGAAGGGACAGATAAACCCTATTGAAATACCATTTAGGGATTTTGACAAATATGGTATAAAGCTAACATACCTAAACCACACTAATGGTCAACTTGTAGATATAAAGGATAGGTTAACCTTAACTAAGGATAGCCTGGGCTATGATACAAAGAATGGCTTGGCTCTTAGATTAGTGCATGATAAAACCAATACTGTAAAGCTAGTAAAGTCTATACAGATATTTGACAATACTAAGGTTCAGGCTAGGGTTGAAAAGGTACAGGTAAGTGAAGCTGATAAAGAGGATTGGAAGGATGTTGAGGGCTTCAATAGTAGCCTTGATCCAAAGTCACAGCAGTTAGATTTTAGTCAGAAGCTAACTATATCAGAAGATATATCCCAGGCCCTTAAAGGAAAATCCATAAAGTTCAGGCTTGTAACAAGAAGAGAGGATAACCAGAAAGAAAAAATATTCAACCTAACTAGTGACCATGATATGGTATGGCCTATTTTTGATGATAGTGGCTATTATGCCTTGAGCATTGACAAGGGAGAATTCACTTCTGGTAATGAACAGTTTAAGCTAGACCAGGCAGGAATAAATAACTTTAGGTTTGCCTTTAATGGAATTAAGTCCGGTGAGTTCAGAGATGCGGTTCATGAATTTGAAAAGAAAAAGTACAGTATAGTTGAACAGACTATAAGTTTAGACAAGGACTATGCTAATGAAGACCAAGATACTATTAAGGCTATAGCTAGCAAAAAGATAGATGATAAGCTTATAAAAGCAGCCTTTCCTAGTCTTATGAGTGAAAATGGTAAGAACCTACTAAAATCAGCAAATGTTGTACTAGATGAAAGTCAGATAGTGAATGTCGTAAGGACTGCTGCTAGCAAGCAACAGGCAAAACTCGATGTGAAATTTGAATTTAGTGATGGGTCAATTTACAAGTTTAAACTACCAGTATACTTTGAAATAAAGAAGGAGAAAAAGCAACTTCAATTGAAATTCGAGGAGGCACTTAAGGAAAGGAAGGTACAGCTTTTACAGGCACTACCTGAAAGCTTTAATGCCATTGATGAACCTGCGAAGAAAAATCTTGAAACTCTAATAAATAAGTATGGCAAGTTAGATAAGGATAAGCTAGAAGAAAATATCAAGACTACCTATGGAAGTGCTTCTAACAATGTATTTGTTGAAAAGGTAGAAATTAAGGACTCGGAACTAGAGAAGATTAATACTAGCAAGATAGGAACTTATGAAGTAAGGGCTACAGTAAAGCTTATAGATTCTAACCAGGAAGAGGCTAGGGGAGAATTTGATATACCTTTTGAAGTAGTTAGGTACCAGCTAGTAGGCTTCCAGCCAAGCTTAAACAGGTATAGTAAAACCACTAAATTGGAGTATGGCCCAGATGAACATATTAATATAGCTCGTGATAGTGGTAAACCGATATTCTTAGGTTACTGGTTAAACTATTCTAAGAGATTAAATGCCAATGGACAGTGGGATACTACAGAGCATGAAAAAATCAGAGTGAATAGTCTTAATGACTTGATGTTATTTAACCTTGAGGTTGTCAAGGGGGATAAGGATAGTTATACGAGAGATGATGTGGTAGATTTATCAAAGCCTGCTAAGGAAATCTTGTCTTCTGAAGGACCAACGAAGCTATACCTATATAATTTCAGCAAGTCCCTTTCTGAAGAGCAACCACAGAAACTATTAATAGGTGAATTTAGACTTAGTGAGTAGTTTGTATTTGGGGTTAAGAAAAATTTAAAATAAGCAGCAACATCATAATATATGGTGTTGCTGCATTAATAAACATTAGCCCTTAATAGGGCTAAATTGGAAACTGTAGGAATTAACTTGTATTATATAGTTATTTAAGTATAAATAATAATATCATTGTTATGCAAGTGAAAGATGGCATATAGGGTGCCGATTGATTATTAACTTTTTGGGGAAGGATGTGATAAGATTGACCATCGAAATATCGATTCTTATAATCGTGGGTCTGGCCTACTACTTTGCTGACTATATAAAGAAGTACTGTAAGGAAATATACCTTGTAGCATCTGTGATTTCTTTAATGTCTATTATTCATGCAATATATATTTTGAATGGATACAGCATTAGCTACGTACCGGTTTTAAAACAATTTATGAGGGCGATTGACTCAGGGGCACTTGGAGGGGCCTTCTTTATACTAGTAATGTATATGGGCGTATTTGATATGAAATACCCAATATCAAAGAGATTGAGAATGAACAGAGGTGAGCTATCGATTATAGCATGCATTTTTACCATACCACATAATATACACTACTTTTTTGCCTTCCTATTAAACAGTAAGACCATCATACAGATGAGTGGAATACCTTTATGGACAAATTTAATGATGTTCAGTGCTGGCGTATTTGCAATTGGCATAATGCTACCGCTATTTGTTACATCATTTAGACTAATAAGGAAGAAAATGACGGGTAAGAAGTGGAAGAGTCTACAAGAATTTGCATATATATTTTATGCTATGGTTTTCGTTCAGGTATTGATGGTGTACATATCAAGGCCGTCATCATTTATTAGAAATCTAAACTTGATCTTTTATTGTTTAGTTTTTGTTACGTATACAATCTTCAAGCTTAAGATACTTATAGACAAGAAATACATGTCTAAAAAATCCAATCTAGCAGTCAAGTAGAAATTTATAGTATGAATCATATATATTGGATTTAATGTAGAGGCTGAAAATATATACTTGGAGGTGTGTAATGGAAAAGAAAAATATTATAATAACTGCCTTAGTATCATTGCTATTAGTTATAACTATAGTGATGGGGACTAGTATAAGTGAAAATAAAATAGTAAGAAGTGAAAGCCCGTCGCCAAATAGGGCTCAAGCTAGGAGTAATGAAATAAAGACTACTGATAAGGCATCTCCACAAGATAAAAAGCTTGATAATGTCGATAGTTCAAATACAAGTACCAGCTCAAATACTGGATCAACCACTGGTTCAAATTCAGGTCAAGCCGAGTCAAAGTACAAGGATGGAGAATACACTGGTAGTGGTCCTGGCTATCATGGGCCTGTAAAGGTGAGTGTCAAGATAGAAGGC
>NZ_CDRRTB010000031.1:0-15761 GCF_977045075.1 Peptostreptococcus sp.
CATTTGGTAATATTTTGGGTGGTTCAATAATAATGTCATTGTTCTACCAGATGCTAGAGTACTTCTCAAGTATGATACCGTCTTTAAAGATACCAATTGGGGAATTTTTGATACCAGTTCCACTACATCTGTATTTTGACCTTTTCGCAGGTTCATTACAGGCCTTCATATTTATAATGCTAACAATGGTATTTGTAAGTGGAGCAACACAGGAATAGTTAAAAGTAAATTAATACAATAATGGAAATTAGAAAATTTTAGGAGGAAAGAATTATGTTAGAAGGAATGAGTTTAGCAATAGCAATAGCGGGTTCAGCGATAGGCGCTGGTATAGCAGTAGCAACAGGTATAGGTACAGGCGCAGGCCAGGGTTTTGCAGCAGGTAAGGCAGCAGAGGCAGTGGCCAACCAGCCAGAAGCAAAGAGTGATATCATATCAACTATGCTATTAGGCCAGGCCGTTGCAGAGTCTTCAGCTATATATGGTCTAGTAATAGCAATTATACTAATATTTGTTAACCCTTGGATAAAGATGTAATCGAAGAATACAGCTAAAGATAGGAGGCAACAAGTATGGAATTTAAGCCATTAGTAGGCTTGACATATGAGCTTTTCTTTACCTTGATCAATGTGCTAGTATTGTTCTTGATATTGAGAAAAATCTTATTTAAGAAGGTTATAAATGTAATGGATGCCAGAGAGGCTGACATAAAGAACGATATTGAAGAGGGTCAGAGAGCCAAGGAAGAGGGCTTGAAATTAAAGTCAGAATATGAAAATAAGGTCAAGGATGCTCGTGATGAGGGTCAGTTGATTGTAGACTCTGCTAGAAAGAGGGCAGAAGAAAAGTCTGACAACATAATTTCAGAAGCCAATAAGGAAGCTGAATATATCAAGCAAAAGGCAAACAGTGAAATTGCAAAAGACAAAGAGCAGGCCTTTAACAATATTAAGTCTGAGATTTCTGAGATAGCTGTTTTGGTGGCATCAAAGGTTATCGAAAAAGATATAGACAAGGCTAAGCACGAAGATTTGATAGATAACTTTATTAAGGAAGTAGGAGAAGCTAATAATGATTAGTCAGGTTGCAAGTAGATATGCAGAGGCTTTATTTCAATTAGCAGAAGAAGAAAATCAACTTTCCCAGGTATATTCAGAGATAGAAGATTTAAACAAAGTTATTTTAGACAACAAAGACTTATATGATGTATTGAGGTCCCCTTTTATAGGTAAGGACGAAAAGTTGGATATAGCAGACAAGCTATTCACAGACAAGCTATCAAAGAATACAAGAAATTTTTTGATGGTATTGATAGAGAATACAAGGACAACTGAGCTAGATTCAATAGTAAAGTCATACAAGCAGATGTTGGACGAAAAGAATAATGTCGCAGAAGGAAAGGTAATAACTGCTATAGCACTTAGTCCAGACAAGTTGGCTGAACTAGAGGGCAAGCTTTCTGCTAAATATAATAAAACTATAAGATTAACTAACGAAATAGACGAGAGCATACTAGGTGGTGCCCTTGTGAAAATAGGTAATGAAGAGATAGATGGTAGCATTAAGTCTAGGCTAGACGATATAAAGGATACCCTATCCCAGGTAATATCATAAGGAAATGGTGGTGAACCAATGAATTTAAAACCAGAGGAAATAAGTTCCATAATAAAAAGTCAGATAAAGAATTATGACAATAAGATAAAACTTACCGACACTGGTAGCGTATTAAGCGTTGGTGACGGTATAGCAAGTGTATATGGTCTTGAAAGTGTCATGTCAGGTGAGCTACTTGAATTCCCTAATAAGGTATACGGTATGGCCCTTAACCTTGAAGAAGAGGTTGTTGGTGCCGTTATACTTGGCGATGATTCAAGTATCAAGGAAGGTGACATAGTAAAGAGAACTGGGAAGATAGTTGAAGTACCAGTTGGAGAGGCTATGATAGGAAGGGTAGTAAATGCCCTAGGACAGCCAATAGATGGTAAGGGAGATATAATAACTGACAAGACAAGACCAGTTGAGTATCCAGCTCCTGGAATCATGAGTAGGAAGTCAGTGTTTGAACCATTACAGACTGGTATCAAGTCAATTGACTCAATGATACCAATTGGTAGGGGTCAGAGAGAATTGGTTATAGGTGATAGACAGACAGGTAAGACATCCATACTTACTGACACAATTATCAACCAGAAGGGCAAGGATGTAATCTGTATATATGTAGCAATCGGCCAGAAGAGGTCAACTGTAGCCCAGTTGGTTTCAACTTTAGAAGAGTTCGGTGCCATGGATTACACAATAGTAGTGTCAGCTACAGCATCAGAATCTGCACCATTACAGTATCTAGCTCCATACGCAGGCGCTGCCATAGGTGAAGAATTTATGTATAATGGGAAGCACGTGCTAATAGTATATGATGACCTTTCTAAGCAGGCAGTTGCCTACAGAGAAATGTCCCTACTACTAAGGAGACCACCAGGCCGTGAAGCCTACCCAGGTGATGTTTTCTACCTACATTCAAGACTACTTGAAAGAGCTGCCAAGTTATCTGATGACTTGGGTGGTGGATCAATGACAGCCCTACCAGTTATAGAAACACAGGCTGGTGACGTTGCTGCCTATATACCAACAAATGTAATATCGATCACAGATGGTCAGATATACCTACAGCCAGAGCTATTCTATGCGGGTATCAGGCCAGCCGTTGACCCTGGTATATCAGTGTCAAGAGTTGGTGGGTCTGCCCAGATCAAGTCTATGAAGAAGATAGCTGGTACACTGAAGCTTGCATATTCTCAGTATAGAGAGCTAGCAGCCTTCTCTCAGTTCGGTTCAGACTTGGATGAAGATACTAAGAGGAGACTTGCTCAGGGACAGAGAATAGTGGAAGTTCTAAAACAGGATGAACATAATCCTATAACAGTAGAAAACCAGGTAATTATAATATACGCAGTAATCAACAACCTAATAGCAGATATCGAGTTGGAAGATATCAAGAGGTTTGAAGCAGAACTATACAGCTATATGGATAGCGTACACCCAGAAATAATTGAAAAGATACTAAAGGCTGAGGACTTTAACGAGGAACTTACAAAGGCAATTGAAGAGTTTAAGGTTAAATTCAAATCAGAAGTATAATTTTAAAGGAGGCGTACAATGGCAGGAGCTGGAATGAAGGCAATCAAAAATCGTATTGCCAGCGTAAATAGTACCAAGCAGATTACTAACGCCATGCATCTGGTAGCCTCATCAAAACTGAGAAAAGCTAAGCAGGCCACAGAAAACTCTAGTGCATACTTCAATACCATGTATGAAACTATAGTTAATATTTCGGTGAATACTAAGGGTATAAATAGTCAGTTTTTAAAGGCTAGAGACCTAAAGGCTAGGTGCCATATAGTAATTGCCGGAGATAGAGGCCTGGCAGGTGGATATAATTCAAATGCTTTTAAAGAAGCAGAGAAGTATATGGGGTTAGTTGAAGATTACGTAATAACAGTTGGAAAAAAATCATATGAACATTTTTCCAAGAGAGATGTAAATATAATAGATAGGATTGAATCAGCAGAAAAGTATGAGTATGAAGAGGTAAGGGCAATCACAGACAAGCTGATGAAGATGTATGAAGATGGCCAAATAGATGAAGTCATTCTTACCTATACTGAATTTGAATCTGCCTTATCTCAGAAGCCTAGGGCTATTAAGCTATTGCCTTTGGTTTTTGACCAGCCACTGGAATACGGCGGTGAAAGATATAGGGAAAAGCAGGAGGAGAATGATCCTAATGTGTTCATTAGTGAAGAAATCCTTCGTGAAAGATATGAAAGAAGAGAGGAAGAAGCCAGGGAAGCAGAAGAATTTGTAAATAAGTTCAAGAAGACAGAAGCTAGCTCAAGAGCCAAGGTCCAGTATCTTCCTTCAGCAAAGAGTGTCCTTGAATTCTTGATACCTACCTATATCACAGGGACGATAAATGGGGCCATAGTGGAGTCATATGCTTCTGAACAGGGGGCAAGAAGGACTGCCATGGAATCAGCTACAGATAATGCAAATGAAATGATTCAAAACTTAGAGCTTAGCTACAATAGGGCTAGACAGAGCGCCGTAACTCAGGAAATAACTGAAATCAGCGGTGGTGTAGAAGCCCTAAAGTAAGGAGGAAAAAATGGCAAATATAGGAAAAATTGTACAGATCGTCGGAGCTGTACTAGATATTAGGTTTGAAGATGAAAAAAATCTACCTAACCTATTAAATGCTTTAGAAATAAAGTTAGAAAATGGAGATAAAATAGTTGCCGAAGTAGCCCAACACATAGGTAATGACACTGTAAGGTGTATAGCCATGAGTGCTACTGATGGACTAGTTAGGGGTATGGAGGCTGTAGATACAGGGGCTCCTATATCAGTTCCAGTTGGTAAGGAAACATTGGGTAGGGTATTCAATGTTTTAGGAGAGGCCATAGACCTAAAGCCTATGCCTGAGGGTGTTAGCCTTTCTCCTATACATAAGGAAGCACCAGCCTATGATGAACTAGAAACAAAGGCAGAAATATTGGAAACAGGTATAAAGGTAGTTGACCTGCTTGCCCCTTACCTAAAGGGTGGTAAAATAGGCCTATTCGGTGGTGCAGGTGTTGGTAAGACAGTCCTAATTCAGGAGCTAATTAACAATATAGCCAAGCAACACGGTGGTATATCTGTATTCTCAGGTGTTGGAGAGAGAACAAGAGAGGGTAATGACCTATATGGTGAAATGACTGAGTCAGGAGTTATCAATAAGACGGCCATGGTATTCGGTCAGATGAATGAGCCACCAGGAGCAAGAATGAGGGTTGCCCTAACAGGTCTTACAATGGCTGAATACTTCAGAGACCAGGAAGGGCAGGATGTTCTTCTATTCATAGATAATATATTCAGATTTACTCAGGCGGGTTCTGAGGTGTCTGCCCTACTAGGACGTATGCCATCAGCCGTTGGTTATCAGCCAACTTTGGCAACAGAGATGGGTGCCCTACAGGAGAGAATAACATCGACTAAGAAGGGTTCAATCACTTCAGTCCAGGCGGTATATGTACCGGCCGATGACTTGACTGACCCAGCACCAGCGACAACATTCTCACACTTGGATGCAAAGACCGTATTGTCAAGGCAGATATCATCTCTAGGTATATATCCAGCGGTTGACCCACTAGAATCTACATCAAGAGTTCTAGATCCTAATATAGTTGGTAAGGAACACTATGAGGTAGCCAGAGGTGTGCAGTCAATACTACAGAGGTATAGGGAGCTACAGGATATCATTGCTATCTTGGGTATGGACGAGTTATCAGAAGAAGATAAGGTAACTGTTGCTAGGGCCAGAAAGATACAGAGATTCTTGTCACAGCCATTTACAGTAGGTGAACAGTTTACTGGTATACCTGGTGTATATGTTCCAGTCAAGGAATCTATCAGGGGCTTCAAGGAAATACTGGAAGGTAAGCATGACGACCTACCAGAATCAGCTTTCTTATTCGTAGGTACGATTGAAGATGCAGTTAGAAAGGCGAAAGGAAGTGCTAACTAATGTTTAGTTTAAAAGTAGTAACTCCAGACAGCACTTTTTATGAAGACCAGGTAGATATGGCCATATTCAAAACTACGGTTGGAGATAGGGCTATACTAAAGGGACATATACCGATTGTTGCAGGTATCAAGGAAGGCAAGCTAAGAATCAAAAAAGACGGGGGTCGCTTCAGGACAGCTGAAATAGGTAGAGGTTTTGTAACTGTGAATGCAGATACAGAGACAGTTATACTTATTGAATCTGCTACCTGGTGCGAAAATGAGGTTTAATAATGAAAATTAGACATTGGGTAGTTATTATTTTGTTTGTTCTACTAGCTACAGTCTTCGGACTATATGCAATGTCAAAAAAACATGATGCTAAGGTTCCGCTAGATGAAATCTATCCAGAGAACATAATAGCCAATTACTATAGTTCATTAGATGAGAGAATGGGCAAGAATATACCCTTTCTAGTACTAAGTGAGAAGCCATATTTAAGATGGGAGCTATACAATGACAAGGGGGAGCCAGGTCATAGGATTACATCCCAGATGGTTAAAAATATAAAGAGTATGAAGATGGTTTCTAAAAGAGAACTGGATTATGAGGGTAAGCCAATCACCTTCCCAAGGAGGGATGGCAGTATAGAAACATTCCCACTAGAAGACACAGTCCTATACGAGGTTACATATAATATAAGTTATTTCAATACCAAGAAGGCAAAAAATATGTATGGAGAATATGGTAATAAGGACTATAAGGATACTGGTAAAAAGCTATACAAAAATAAAAAAGAAAAGGTGTGGCTAGTAAAAATAAAAGATGGAGCTTGGAGAATAGCTAAGTTTGAGCTAATTCCAGACTAAAAGATTAAAGTAACGCTGATTATGACGATTCTCCAAGTGGGAGTTTTGTCGTGTCAGCGTTTATTTTATATATTTTGTGGAGGACTTGATGAAAGTAATAGAAACTCTGTTTCCAGTATTTTTTATGATGTTCCTAGGCATATTATCCAGGAGTAAAAAATGGATTAACTGGGACGAAAAAGAGGGGGCTAAAAAGATAGTATTTAAAATCCTATTTCCAGCCCTAATATTTCACGTAATATTCGTATCTGACCTATCTGTCAATTTATTGAAGCAGATAGTATTTCTAGACATAGCCTGGATCCTAGTTTACCTAGTAGGAAGGTTTATGTCTAGGTATATAGGCGAAAGATATAGGAAGCTAGTACCTTTCCTATTGATGACATGTGAGGGAGGAAATGTAGCCCTACCCCTATATATTACCTTGGTAGGATCAGCCTATGCCCTAAATATAGTAACATTTGATGTGGCAGGTATAATTATTAATTTTGGACTAGTTCCAATATTGGTATCTAGGCAGGTAAATACAGGCCAGGATTCAAAGGGTCTACTAAAGAATATATTTACCAATTCCTTTGTATTGGCTGTAATCTTGGGTGTATTAGCCAACCTCTTAGGCCTATATGGTATTATGGAATCTATGGAAGTGGTAAATCTATACAATAATACTATCAATGCTGTATTGGCACCGATTACGGGAATAATCCTATTTACACTTGGCTATGACCTAAAGGTGGATTTATCTATCCTAAAGTCCCTACTATCACTTGTTGTGATTAGGTTAGTCTTATGTGGTTTGATAATAGGAGGTTTCTTCCTAGTATTCCCGAGCCTGATGGCCAATCCATATTTTAAGACAGCAGTATTGCTATACTTTATGTGCCCAACTGGTTTTCCAGTTCCACTTCAGTTGTCAGCCCTATGTGACGGCAAGGACCAGGAAAGCTTTATGTCGGCCTTTATATCAGTTTATATGTTTATAACACTGGTAGCATATACATTAATAACAGTATTTAGGCCATTTTAGGGGAAGTATTTGTAGGTTTTAAAGGGATTAAAAGACCTTAGGTCTTTCAGTAATCAGTATTAGAGAAAGTTAGAGGTAATATTATGAGTGAAATAAAGAGCCCATGGCCAGGTCCTAAGGGACTGATTCCGGTAACAAGTGGTAAGGCAGAGGATGCAAATGTACACAACAGGAACTACCTAGATAGTATCCTAGTCGAAATGAGGGTAATAGATTCAGTTGAGCCAGACCTATCAGTAGAGATCTTTGGAAGAAAGTATTCATCACCGATAATGATGCCTGCATTTTCCCACCTAAACAAGGTAGGTAAGGATGGAAAGAAGCCAATGGTTGAGTATGCAAAGGCAGCCAAGGATATGGGTCTATTAAACTGGGTTGGAATGGAGCCAGATGATGAATATGAAGAGATTAGCCAAGTTGGAGCGGACACAATACGTATAATAAAGCCATTCGCTGATCACCAAATAATACTTAACCAGATAGATTTTGCCAAGAAGACAGGTGCGGTAGCGGTTGGTGTAGATATAGACCACGTTCCAGGGACCGATGGTAAGTATGATGTAGTTGATGGCTACCCTATGGGACCTGTAATGGGGGAGGACTTGAAAAAGTATGTAGACCATGCAGGCATACCATTTATAGCCAAGGGGGTCCTATCAGTTCAGGATGCACTCAAGGCTAGGGATGCTGGTTGTAAGGGAATAGTAGTTTCTCACCACCATGGAAGAATACCATTTGGTATACCACCAATTTTGGTACTTCCGCAGATAGTAGATGCTTTAGAAGGTAGCGGTGTAACAATATTCTGTGACTGCTCTATGGATACGGGCTATGATGCCTACAAGGCACTTGCACTAGGTGCCCACGCTGTATCAGTAGGAAGGGGTATACTAGCACCACTTCTTAAGGAAGGCAGGGATGGTGTAGTTACTAAGGTTGAAAGAATGAATGAGGAGCTATCAGAAATGATGATGTATACAGGCGTTAAGGATACAGATTCATTTGATGCAAGTATATTGTATATATAGATAAGCCTATTATATAAAATATGGTATTTACAAGGCTCAAGCTTTTGCTTGGGTCTTTTTTTGAGTAGTTGTAGTAAAAGTCCACAAATGATTATATAATATAAAAATTAGAAAATATTAAAATAAATATGAAGATAATTAATTTAATAACACGATGGTATACTGAAAATTATTATATCTATAAATGGTAGTTTATGGAGTACTACCACAATATATATTAAAGCCTAATGAAACGTCACTTAAAAAATTTGATATTGATTATTCAGGTGGCTTTGTGAGAAACATACCTAGCTCAGGAATAACAGAGTCAGAACTAGGTATGAAAATTATAGCAAAAGATCTTTTTTACCGTTATAGTTATCTAATTGGCAAGGATGCTGATTTGCCATACTCATACTATAGTAATAATAATATGAAGCCAACAGATGAGGTACCAGCGGTGACGAATCCTTTTGGATTGAAGAAAACAGATGTCCTAAAGGAAGAGGAAGTTAAGGATCCAAGAAAAATAACTGTATATGGTGATATAAAGGAAAGTGGTGATTCAGACTCAAGAAAAATAGGTGAGTACAAGGTTGGGGATGAAATAAAGCTGAATTTTTCAGTAGATGCTTCAGCAATTAAACGCTACTTTATGAGTGATACCTTGTCTATGACTAAAGGAGACTTGTTTGATGAACTATACAGAATGATATATGATGATAAAAAGGGTATGATAGATTCCCAGTTAGTATATACACTAGATATTCCGAATGAGGTTGATTTGAGGGGTGCATCTGTAAGCCTAAATGGATTAGAAGATTTTGAGCTTGAAAAAAATGAAATTGAAGTTTCTGGCAGAAAGAAACTCCTAATAAGTCTTAGATTAAAGAAAGATGTTAGGGAAAAAGAAGAAGCTTGGAGAGACCTTATAAATAAGTTTAAGAAGATAGATATGGGTAAAATAAAGGTATCAGTTTCTGGATTATTTGTAAATTCTAGTGCGCAAGCAGGTACAAATATCAGTGTAAGAGGTAGCCTGGGTGGTTATTTAGACTGGGCAAGTTCAGATATAATCCTTACACCGCCACCAGTTAGTTCACCAATAGCAGAGCCATCAAAGGGTACTTATTATGTAGATGAAACCTATACTAGAATATATCTTCCCTTCGTAGCTAGACAGAGTGATCTTGGAAGAGATGCTGGAGCACCAAATGATAAACCTAACTTAATATCATATACCTTTAAGGTGAAGAAAGATCTATCTAGTACTGAAAAGCCAATACCTGGTAGGATAGATGGTAGGGATAGGATAGAAACTGCAATAAAGATTTCTAAAAATAGCTATGACAAGGCAAATACAGTCATAGTAGTTAGACATGACCTATTCCCTGATTCAATGACAGCTTCAGTATTGGCCAAGTTAAAGGATGCGCCAATCCTACTTAACCCAACTGACAAGCTAGACTCAAGAGTTGGAGATGAAATAAAGAGACTAGGTGCTGAGGAAGTAATCATTGTTGGTGGGCAGGACTCTGTATCTGAAAGGGTAAGAGAAGAACTGAAGGCATATGATACCGATAAGAATGTTGAAAGAATAGCAAGAGCTGACAGGTATGGAACTTCTGAAATGTTATCTAAGAGAGTGGTTGGAATTACTGGTAAGAAGAATACTGGTGTAGTAGCTTCAGGCCAGGTATTCCCAGATGCCCTAGTAATATCGCCAATATCAGGCAAGTGTAATAGGCCGACTTTATTGGTATCAAGAAATATAAATAGTAATAATGTTGTAAAAAGACATGTAAAGGACTCGGGCTATAAGAATATAATAGCTATAGGTGGATACAAGTACCTACCATATAGGGTATTAGAAGACCTGGTTAAATAAATTAAATTAACATATAATAAATAAAAACTCTCTATATAAATATATAGGGAGTTTTTATTTTATATAGACGAATATTATTTTTTAAATACAATATAACATATTATATTTAAAAATAATTAAATTCTTTGAAAATATATATTTTCAAATTAAAAAACAATGTTATAATATATATGATCGGGTTATAAGGAATTTTTATTCATTATGAAACAAAAAAAGTACAAGGAGGACAAGATTATTAAAGGGATATTTAAAAAATCAACTTGCATCACTACGGCTTTACTGATGTCACTAAGCCTAATAGCAGGTACAGTGAATTCTTTTGCAGAAGAGGTAGAAGAGCCTAGTATAACAAATTAATTGCCTAGTTTATCTGAATATCATGGGGATGACGGTCTAATATTTTATTCACCTGCTGAGGTGATAAAGAAGGCCTATTGGGCTGATCTGGAGCCGGGAAAGGTTTCAGGGTGGTATAGGAGTGTAAACTGGACCCATAATGATGGTTATGATATTGTAGACAATCTTGAATTTAGTTCTACTGGAGTTTTTCCTAAGTACGTACTAAAGCCAAATGAGACAGCCTTAAAGGATGAAAATATTGATTTTGCATTTACAGGATCCGGTGGTTTCGTTAAGTTTTTACCTAGTGCAGGTATAACAGAAACCTATTCTGGTTATGTAGGATATGACTACTGGTACTTAAATTATTTTTATCGCCTTGGATACCTACTTGGTGATGATGCTAATTCTGGGTCTTACACTGGCAAGAGTGCTACAGATCCTGTGCCAGCAGCAAACAATCCATTTGGATTTAAGGAGACGGACCTATTGAGCCAGGCTGAGATCAAGGACCCAACAAAGCTAATGGTTTATGGGGATATTATGAAGACAGGGTCTTCTGATTCTACTGAAATCGGTGAGTATAAGCAGGGCGAGGAGTTAAAGCTAGACTTCATCATGAATGATTCGTGGACTAACCGCTTTATAATGGGTATGACTCTTGATAAAACTAGGGGTAGTATGCATTCAGCGGAAACTGTTCAGAAGATATATAATGAGACAAAGGGCAAGCTGGACTCTCAAATTGTATATACACTTAGTATTCCAAAAGAGCTAGAGGCGAGAAATGTACAGGTTAAGCTTAGTGGACTTGAAGATTTTGAACTTTCACATCAAGTCAAGCCTGTTTCTTCAACAGAGAATAAGCTGGTAATGACTCTAAGATTAAAGGATAGCTTGAGAGGTAAACCTCAACTATGGAAGAAGACTATAGAAAGATTAAAGAATCTAGATACAAGTAAGGTGAAGTTATCGATATCAGGCTTATTTGTTAAGGCTGATGCAAGACCAGAGACTAATGTAACTCTAGTAGGAACTATAGGAGGATATCAGGACTGGGCGATTTCACGTGTGAGTGCTTGTGACGTATCAGGCGGCACTATACCAGGAACACCATGTGGTTCATCTCCTGTTGCACCGCCACCACCTGCAGGAAATGTTCCAACTTCATCACCATTAGATGACAGCCCATGCCCAGGACCAAGTGATAGCCCATGCCCAGGACCAAGTGATAATCCATGTCCAGGAACACCAGACGATTGTGGACCTGCTCCAAGTTTAGGACGTAAGGTAGATACAGTATATGATCGTACTTACCTATCATTTGTAGCTAGACAGGAACCAAGTGGCAAGGACCAGGGTGGACCTGCTGATAAGCCACGTCTAATATCTTATACATTTAAGGTTAAAAAGGGACCAGAAAACCCTGAAAGACCAAATCCAGGTAGGATAGATGGTCCTGATAGAATTGAAACAGCTATAAATATTTCTAAAAAGAACTATGATAAGGCTAAGACAGTAATCGTAGTCAGACATGACCTATTCCCAGACTCAATGACAGCCTCAGTATTGGCGAAATTAAAGGATGCCCCAATACTACTTAACCCGACTGATAAGCTGGATTCAAGAGTAGGTGATGAAATAAAGAGACTAGGTGCAGAGGAGATAATTATAGTAGGAGGTCACAATTCTATATCAGATAGGGTTAGAGAAGACCTAAAAGCCTTTGATAAGGACAGAGATGTAGAAAGAATAGCCGGTGTAGACAGGTATGGTACATCTGAAATGGTAGCTAGAAGGGTAGTTGGTATAACAGGCAAGAAGTATACAGGAGTAGTGGCTTCAGGCCAGGTATTTGCAGATGCCCTATCAGTAGGAACTTTTGCTTCTAGAGATGGATATCCTATACTTCTGGTTAAGAAGGATTCTATACCAGTACAGATTGAAAGGGCCATAAAGGACCTAGAAATTGAAAAAACTTATATAGCTGGCGGAACTAATACTATATCAAGAGCAACTGAAGCCAAGTTACCAAGAGTAGAAGAAAGAATGGCAGGTAAGGATAGGTATGAAACATCAGTAGCTATAGCTAAGTCTAAGTTCAGGGGAAGCAAGGAAGCCTATATGGCATCAGGTGAAGAATTTGCAGATGCCCTAGTTATTTCACCAATATCTGGTAAGTACAACAGACCAACATTATTGGTATCAAGAAATAAGAACAACAACCTAGTGGTTAAAAACTATATTAAGGATAATAGGCTGACAGCTGTTACAGCTATAGGTGGAGAAAGATATATACCTTATAGTGTATTAGAAGATTTAGTTAGATAGAAAATAAAAAATAAGAAGATATTTAAAGACTCTCTAAGGAATTATTTAGAGAGTCTTTAATTTTAAATTAATTATATAAAAAATAGAATATTATATATTTAAATACGACAAAATAAAATTAAATTCTTTGTATATATATACTTTTAAATTTAAAAAACATGATATAATATAAATGGTTGAAGTATAAGGAATTTATCAACTTATTTTAAACTATCACTTTAAAGGAGGGATCACTATTAAAAGGATATTTATAAAAACAATTAGTTTTTCAACGGCAATAATCATGTCATTAGGTCTATTTGCAACTAGTATTAGCGCCGTAGAGCATGAGTACAAGGAGGGTAGACCCTTATCAAGTCTAACTGATATTGGGCCAGATGGTAAGCCTAGTATAATACATACGCCAGAAGAGGTAATACAGAATACCTATTGGGCAGACTTAGAAAAGAAGATTGTCCATGGAAGAAATAGGAGTGTACACTACTCTACAGATTATGGCTGGGGAATAATGTATAATGCTTATTTCAAGTCTGCAGGTGTATTTCCTAAGTATCTACTGGGACCAAATGAAACAAAATTAGCTGAATCAAATGTCTTAAATATAGACTATAGAAACGTTGAGTGCGGATATATAAACTATCTACCAAGTGTAGGTATTACGAAAACGTATGCAGGCGTTGATATTAGGAATGTGAGCGAATTCTACCGTTTTGGGCTTATGATGGATAGAGATTATAAGCTAGACTACTTTCAGGGTAGGAATTTGAAGCCTACAGACCGTATACCAGCGATGGAAAACCCATTTGGATTTAGTGAAACAGAACTTTTAAGTCAAGCTGAAATTAAAGATCCAACAAAGCAGATGGTTTACGGTGATCTTAAGAGGACAGGCTCTTCAGACTCTCGTGAAATTGGAGAATACAGGCAAGGTGATGAAGTAAAATTAGATTTTTCAATGGATGCATCTTGGCTTAAACGCTATATTATGGGATACACTCTTGATAGGACAAGGGGTGGAATGGATGAATATAATATACAAGTAAAATATAATGACATGAAGGGTATAATTGACTCACAGGTAGTATATACACTTGATATACCAAATGAAGTTGAAGCTAAGGATGCAAAGATAAAGCTTAACGGGTTTGAGGATTTTGTACTTACATCCAAACTAGAACCACTTTCAGCTACGAAGAAGAAGTTGGTTATAAATATAATGTTAAAGGAGAGCCTACGTGGTAAACCTGAGCTATGGAAGAAAACAATAGAAAAAATTAGAAGCATGGATGCTAGCGATGTTAAAGTATCTATTTCTGGACTATATGTTAAAGATACAGTAAGTCCTGGAACGACTGTTAGCTTACGTGGTACTATAGGTGGATATTTTGACTGGGCCCTTTCAAGAGAGGGAATAAATAGACCAGATCCTCCTGATTTAGACTATTATCCTGATCCAGACCAGCCATGTAGTCCAAGGGTGGGCATGGTGCCAACAGCATCACCGCTAGATAACCAGTCTTGTTCAGGAAGGTGCACAAGACCACATCAGGTGACGGAAAATCCATGTGATCCAGACAATCCTTATCCAAATGAAGACTACCATAAGGTTAAGGATGTATATGATCGTGTCTACCTTTACTATGTTGCTAGACAAAGTGATAATGGAAAAGACTCAGCAGCTCCTACAAACATGCCATATTTAATATCATATAGCTTTAAGGTAAATAAAAAGCCAGGTAGTTCAGATCCTGGTAGGATAGATGGCAACGACAGGACTGAAACTTCAATAAATATTTCAAAAAATACCTATGATAAGGCCAAGACTGCTGTAATTGTTAGGAAGGACCTATTCCCAGATTCAATGACAGCCTCAGTATTAGCAAGACTAAAGGATGCACCGATTCTGCTTAACCCAACTGACAGGCTTGACTCTAGAGTTAAATATGAGCTAAAAAGACTTGGGGTTGAGGAGGTTATCATAGTAGGAGGTCAGAATTCTATATCTGAAAATGTAAGAGAAGACTTAAAGGCCTTTGATAAGGATAAGAATGTAGAGAGAATAGCTGGAATTGACAGGTATGAGACATCAGAAAAAGTGGCGAGAAGAGTGGTTGGAATTACAGGAAAGAAACATATTGGAGTTGTAGCTTCAGGCCAAGTATTCCCAGATGCCTTATCTGTAGGAACTTTTGCATCAAGAGATGGTTACCCAATCCTTCTAGTTAAAAAGGACATTCTACCAATCCAGGTTGAAAGGGCAATTAAGGATCTTGAAATCAATAGTGTTTATATAGCAGGTGGAACAAATACTATTTCAAAGGCTACAGAAGCTAAACTTCCAAGGGTTGAGGAAAGAATGGCTGGCAAGGATAGGTATGAGACATCAGTGGCTATAGCGAGGTCTAAGTTTAGGGGAAGTAAGGAAGCCTTTATAGCATCAGGTGAAGAGTTTGCAGATGCTCTAGTTATATCACCTATATCTGGTAAGTACAACAAGCCAACTTTATTGGTATCTAGAAATAAAAATAATAATGTAGTTGTGAAAAATTATATAAAGAATATAGGTATAACAAAGATTACTGCCATAGGAGGAGAAAAATACATACCTTCAAGTATACTTGAAAGCCTAATTAAATAATATTTGCTAATATGATTTTTGAAACTGCATGACATATGAATGCTCTAATGTAAGTAAAACAAAAAAAGTAAATTAACATAACAGTATAAAGAGGGGGCATTTGAACACAGTGATGATGAAC
>NZ_CDRRTB010000032.1:0-15683 GCF_977045075.1 Peptostreptococcus sp.
ATACAAGGCAGTTGTAGACGCTGATACAGACCAGATTTTAGGAGTTGTTCTCTTTGGAGAAGAGTCCCATGAGGTTATTAATATTGTTGTATTAGCTATGATTATGAAACAGCCGTATACTTTGTTGACTAATCAGATTTTCACTCATCCGACTATGGCTGAGGCACTTAATGATTTGTTTGGGATGATTAAGTAGATGGATTTAAATACTAACTTTATACAAAGAATATAGTATATATTTATAGGAAAATTTAATTAAGGTGAATAGTAAAATTGGTAAATTAATATTATGTTTTATTTATATAAAATTTAAAGGGGGATTATCCGATGGATTTTAATCCAGGATTAAGAATTGGACAAATAATAAATAATCGTGAGTTAGTTGAAATTTTTAAGTGTGGCATTATGGGAGGGATGCGTAGGTCAAAAGCAACAAATACTCTTGTAATAGTAACGGACCATACAAAAAAGCTTTACAAAGACAAATGGAAGGATGGAGTTTTATATTATACAGGTATGGGAAAAGTTGGAGATCAAGATCTTTATTGGGGACAAAATGCAACACTTGCAAACTATTCTAAGAATGGAGTTGATGTACATCTTTTTGAGGTAATGAACAGTGGTGAGTACACATACTGTGGGCTTGTAGAGTTGGTAGGTAAACCATATGCTGATACTCAGACAGATGAGGATGAACGAGAACGTAAGGTTTGGATATTCCCAATACGTCCGATTTCAGATAACAATTTTATAAAAACCGGTAAATGTACTCATAAGGTCATAAATATTACTGATAAAATCAATAAGCATGAATATAGTGTAATGGAAGCTGAAGATAATAATGGGTATGCTAAATTTATATATAATAATACTATTAAGAGTGAGTTAGAGGTAGAATCAAAGTCGCAAGTAAAAATATCCGATAAGTGTATAGGTAGGCAAATAAATCATAAACGATTTGGAATTGGAACGATTAAAGAAGTAGAAAAGAGTAATATCGTAGTTGAATTTGAGGGCAAAGGTAAGAAGAAGTTAAGTTATGAACTTTGTTTAATAAAAGGATTGATAGAGTTTATTTAGAATAATGAACCAGAATAATAAGGGTATAAATTTGAGATCCTATATTACTTATACTAAAGATAGAATTAAATTAACGACCACCAGCATAGCCTGGTGGTTTTCCTATTTTTTCACTAGAAATCGACCTAAATTTAGAATATAATTATACTTATAAATGTATATTATAATTAGAAATAAAGACTAAGAGGACCTTTAAGGAGGGATATAAGTGAAAATTAGAGGAATTATATTTTATATATTTTTAGTGATATTTACAATTTTATGCGAGACCTACCTATTTCTAAATAGGAATGCCTGGTTGGGACTAGGTCTTATCCTTGTAACATCAATAGTATGTGGTATATATAGGCATAAAACAAAAAGAGGTGGAAGGGCTTTTCTAGGCCTGGTCATCCTATCAGTTTTGGCAACATTTATGAGCCTACCAAAGGAAAAATTGGTACCTGCTACCTATGAGGGAGCCAAGGAAACTAGTCAGATAAAAGTAGCTGAAGGGAAACTGACTGGTGTTTACAACAGGGATGAATCAGTGGAAGTGTATGCTGGTATACCGTACGCAAAGGCTCCTGTTGGTGACCTAAGATGGAAAGAGCCACAAGACCCCGATAAATATGAAGGACTTTTAAAGGCCGACCACTTTAAGCCTATGGCAATGCAAAAGAGACAAAATAACCTTATTTCAACAGCTAGTGATGTATTATTCTACCATAATGTAACTAGGACTATAAAAAACAGGTATCTTCCAAAGATGAGTGAAGACTGTCTATACCTAAATGTTTGGAAGCCTGCTGGGGACAAGAAAAACCTACCAGTAGTATTCTATATACATGGAGGGTCATTGACTACTGGCCAGTCTTGGTGGCAAGATTACAATGGTGAGTCATATGCTAAGAAGGATGTAATTTTTGTTACATTTAGCTATAGACTGGGTGCCTTGGGCTTTTATGCTGATGAAAATTTAGCTAGGGAGTCAGCAAATAATACGACAGGTATGTATGGATTTTTAGACCAGGTCAAGGCACTTGAATGGGTAAATAAGAACATAAATAGTTTTGGTGGTGATCCCAACAAGATAACTATAGCAGGTGAGTCTGCAGGTTCGTCTTCAGTTAACGCTATGTGCGTATCGCCACTAACAAAAGGCCTATTTAGGTATGCTATTTCAGAAAGTTCATCTATAACTGGTGAAAAGCCTCCACATTCATACAAGGACTTTGCAGATGCTATCAAGCAGGGTAAAACTCTTAGGGATGAGTTAGGAGTATCTAGTCCTGTAGATTTAAGAAAGGTTCCTGCAGAAAAGATTGCAAATACGAGTACCCAGTATGGTACCCTAAATGCTATGACCAATGATGGTTATGCCTTAAAGAAGTCGCCTTATGAATCATATTTAGCAGGTGAACACAATGAAAAGGCCTTATTGACAGGCTATAACAAGAAGGATGGAGACCTTTTTATGCTTGTAGATAAAAAGACTAATAAGGATACATATAAAGAGAGTATTAAGGCAATATATCCAAGGGCCTATAGGGAAATTATCAAGGCATATCCTGTAAATACGGACGAGGAAGCAGAAAATAACCAAAGGAAAATTTATAATGCGGCTACCTTTGGTTATGGCCATGATGTTTGGTCTAGGCTAGCTGTTAAGGAGGAGCCCGTATACAGGTACTATTTTACTAAGGAAAATAAGTCTATCGGATCAAACCATACTGGTGAGCTACCATATGCTTATGGTAACTTATGGACAGCACCCTACCTATATGATGGGACTGACAGAAGTCTTTCTAATACTATGGTGTCCTACTGGCTTAACTTTGTGAAGACAGGAGATCCTAATGGTAGTGGGCTTCCTAAGTGGGAACCATATACAAGTGGAAAAGTAGTGGAATTTGGTAACAAGGTCGGTATGATAGAAGATCCAAATGAAGGCCTTTATAGGATTTTTGATACAGGTCTATAAAGCTAGTTATAACTCAAGCGAAAATTCAAGCGATATATAATCTTTGTTTGATATAAGAAGGAGTAAAATAGATGACAAAAGAGGAAAGAGCGATAAAATGGTTTAGTAAGGTGGATCAAAATCAGGAAATTGATCTGAAAACTAAGATGAAAATATGCGATATGGCTGCTATGATAATGCTGTTAATAATATTTTTAGTATTGGCAATAGAACTCTCCCTTCTGGTTGGATTGGGTGGAATAGATGTAATAAATGCCGCTACAGATTTTCTTAATAGTATTTCCCAGGGAAGACATACAAAGATGGCCAGAATACCAGTAATTATAGCTGGAGGGCTAATCTGTCTACCCCTATTTATATTACCTATTGGACTTGCAATCATTTTTAGGAACAAGTTGATTAGGTCTCAGATAAATAAAATTAAATAAGCATACCTATCTTATAGAATATAGTGAGTATAATAATATTAAAAAAGCCGGGCATTGTCCGGCTTTTTAATATTATTAGCATCGTAAGAAAAATATTAACGATATTCTGGAGTCCACTTAAAATTACGTACGGCTTTTGCCATATCTATTTCTTTAGATTGTGAAAGTCTTTGCTCCTGTGCTTTCTTAGCTACTGCTTCAGCAACCTTTAAAGATACTTCTGCGACATATTTAAATGGTGGTAATACAGGTGCTCCTGGTTTAGTCATATCTATAATACCACTCAAAGAATGAGCAGCTTCACCGATCATTTCATCAGTCAAAAGGCTAGCTTCTGAAGCCAACATTCCAAGCCCTAGTCCTGGGTATATTAGAGCATTATTAGCCTGACCAATCACATAGTCAACTCCCTTATAAGTAACTGTGTCAGCAGGTATACCTGTAGCAACAAGAGCCTTTCCATCTGACCATGTAATCAAATCCTCAGCCCTTGCTTCTGCCAATTTAGTTGGGTTTGAAAGAGGAAAAATCATAGGTCGGTCTGCATTTTGACACATTGCTTCCACAATTTCTTTAGTGAAGGTATTTGGTTGGGTAGATGTTCCCACCAAAATAGTTGGTTTGACAGTCTTTATAACTTCTAAAAGGCTAGTAAGCGTGTCTGTATTGTCAAAGTCAGCACGATTTTTTGCAAAAGGTCTCTGTTCTGGTGTTAAATCATCCATATCATCAAATAAAAGACCCTGTTTGTCTACCATAAAGAAACGTTTATAGGCTTCTTCTTCAGAAAGACCAAGAGTGACCATTTCACGATGGACCCTAGAGGCAATACCTGCACCAGCAGTTCCACCTCCAAAGCAAAGGTAGGTTTGGTCTGTCAGCTTTTCTCCGGTAACTGCAAGAGAACCAAAGATTCCACCTAGTGTGACTATACCAGTACCTTGTATATCATCATTGAAGGTAGGAATTTGTTTGCGGTAATTTTCAAGTATTTTTGCAGCATTAGATCGGCCAAAGTCTTCCCAATGAAGGTAAAGTTTAGGGAAGAGTCTTTCTGCAGTGTTAACAAAATTATCGATAAAATTATAGTAACGATCACCACGTATGCGTTCATGACGATTACCTAAATAATTTGGATCATTGCGTAGTTCTTCACGGTTTGTTCCAGCATCAATAACCAATGGTAAAACCATTGAAGGGTCGATACCGGCAGCACCAGTGTATACCATTAGTTTTCCGACTGATATATCTACTCCATTTGTTCCCCAATCGCCAATTCCTAGAATTTCTTCTGCATCTGTCACTACAATAAGTCGTATTTCTCGACCACCAGCAGCATTTATCAAGCTTACTTCAATATCTTCAGGATGATTTATATCTAGATAGCCTGCATATTGTGGATCAATAAAAAAATTACTATATCCTTCTATAGTTTCTGCAATTGTTGGGTCATATACTATAGGATTAAACTCTTCTAAATGATGAGAAAACAAGTAGTAGAAAAGCCTGCGATTGGTATTAAATATTTCCATAAGGAAAAGTCTTTTTTCTAAATCACTTGACTTTGTCTGCAACTGAGCATAAGTTTGAGTTGCTTGTTCTTCTATAGTTTGAACATAAGGTGGCAAAAGACCTATTAGTCCAAGCTCTTTTCTTTCTTCCATAGTAAAGGCGGTACCCTTATTAAGGAATGGATCGTTTAAAATTTTATGTGCACTCATTTGTCCACCTCCTTTAGTAGAATTATACTACTTTTTATTGATTAAAAAAAGAGTCTTAGGGTAAATATTATATTATGCAAATGTTACTATTTTATTTATTTTTTTAAATCAGTACTGTTTTTAACAAAAGATGTTAAATATATATTGATTGTAATAGATGATAAGTAATATCAAAAGCTCAAATAATATTTATTACTAGATTTTGGTTGTTTTATAAAAGTTATTTTCTAAGTTTTTTGTTTATTTTTTGTAAATTCAACACACACAATTAAATGATTAAAAGTTTAGTTTATTTAGCTTTTAAAATAGAAAAAAATATGAGGAGAATCATATGTTTAAAAGAAAGTATAGGTTGTCAAAAAGAACTTATGCAATTGGTACGACATCTGTTGTTGCAGGTATACTTTTTGCCTTAAGTCTAAATGGTAATGAAGTTTACGCTGCAGAAGATGCTAGTTTACCTTCAACTGGAGGTACAGCAGTATCTAGTGCACCAACAAGTGTCAGTGCACCAGCAAGCGCAAGTGCACCAGCAAGTGCAAGTACACCAGCAAGTGCACCAGCAAGCGCAAGTACACTAGCAAGTACAAGTGCACCAGCAAGCACAAGTGCACCAGCAAGTACAAGTGGGCCAGCAAGTACAAGTGCACCAGCAAGCACAAGTGCACCAGCAGGTGTCAGTACACCAGCAAGCGCAAGTACACCAGCAAGCGCAAGTACACCAGCAAGTACAAGTGGGCCATCAGGTGTAACTGTAAGTGGTGATACAGCCACTCTACCTAGTATTCCAACACCGGTAGTACCTGATTTATATGCTGATAAGAAGGAGTCATCTGCAGTAGATTTTGATCCAGATAATGGAAATATCGATGTAGAAGAAAGTGTATATTACACAAGGTTAGGTAATATAAGATACAAAGATAAGACGACTGATGCAGACGTTGGCGACAGAGTAACATATAATAATGACCCAATTGATGCTACAAAGGCAGCTCCGACTCCTTTACCAGCATTGCCAGAAGGGTATAAATTCGTATTTAGCGATCCAGATTCAAAACTTCCTTCAGGAACCATAGAAAAAGTTACACGTACTCGTAATAAAAATGATGACGTGGCTGAAAAATGGAATGGGCCTCTTATTGTTACTGGATCAGGAAATAACTATATATTCACACCAATTAATGATGAGGTATCTCCATTTGTTGAAGGTGTGCCATTTAGTTATAGTCAGGGTAATAATGTGATTTTCTATATTGAAAAGTCTGAACCGCAGCCGCAGCCACAACCGCAGCCGCAGCCACAACCGCAGCCACAGCCGCAACCGCAGCCACAACCGCAGCCACAACCACAGCCACAACCACAGCCGCAGCCACAACCACAGCCACAACCACAGCCGCAACCGCAGCCACAGCCAGAGCCAAAGCCTGAACCAAAGCCAGAGCCAAAGCCTGAACCAAAGCCAGAGCCAAAGCCTGAACCAAAGCCAGAGCCAAAGCCTGAACCAAAGCCTGAACCAAAGCCTGAACCAAAGCCAGAGCCAAAGCCTCAGTCACAGCCACAGCCACAGCCAAAACCAAGATATGTAAAAGAGAAGCCAAGGCTAGTTAAGACAGGTATGACAGGGACTTCAACACTTATTCCAGGTTTGAGTCTAACAATTGCGGGAGCCCTACTAAGAAGAAAGAACAAGTAATTTTGTAATATAAAACTAGAATATAAAACTAGAATATAAAAGAACACCTCTATAAGTCAAACTATAAGACTTGTATGAGGTGTTTTTTAATACGAATAATTAATAAAAGCTCAACAATTAAACAATAAAGATAAAGATTTTCATTGACTTTTATATTTATTAGACTTATAATATCTATGAATAAATATATAAATATTCATTGGTTAGCAGGAGGTTAATGATGGCTAGAGCATTCACTGAAGAAGAAAAGTTAGAAATAAAAGAAAAAATCATGGAAACGGCCCTTGATCTATTTCATGACAAGGGGACCAAGTCTTTAAGTATAGGAGAGCTTACAAGGAGAGTAGGGATAGCCCAGGGTAGTTTCTATAACTTTTGGAAAGACAAGGAGTCACTAATTATCGACTTAATGGCATATAGGTCAAGACAAAAACTGACTGGAATAGAAGCTATATTTCCGCAGTCACTAGAGGATCCTATAGGCTTTCTATCTCAAGCAATATACAAGTACTCATTAGACCTAATGATAAAAATAAAGACTCAACCAATCTACGAGGACGCCTTTGATATATTTAAAAAAGACAAGCTTAGTGAGGTGGATAGGATAGAAAAACTGTATGGAGATTTTTTAAAAAAGCTTGTAGACTACTGGAATGAAAATTCTGCTGTGAAAAATGCAGACCAAAGGGGCCTATCTAATGCTTTTGTGGGTAGCTTTTTACTCTGTTCAGAATACAAGCATTTTGATGATGATTATTTTGAAGGAATACTTGAAACATATATTGTATCTATAGTAAATAGGTATATTGATCTTTAAGGCATTAAAGGGGGACAAAAAATGATAGTAGACTTTATTGATCTAAAAAAAGAAGATATTTTGATAGCAGGTGGAAAAGGGGCAAACTTAGGTGAGATGACGGCTGCAAATATAAATGTACCTAGAGGTTTTGTATTGACAGCTGATTCCTACAAGGACTACCTAAGAAACAATAATATTGAACCTATTATTAAAAAAAGTATCGAAGATGCAGCAAATGATGAAAATAAGCTAATAGAGGCCGCAACATCTTTTCGTCAGCTTATTAAAAATGGGGAATTTTCAGAAGAGGTTCGAAAGGAGATAGAATATAAGTATTCCATGCTTGGTGAAAATGTAAGGGTAGCCGTGCGTTCTTCTGCCACAGCGGAGGACCTACCTGATGCCAGTTTTGCAGGCCAACAGGAAACATACTTAAATGTAAGAGGGATAGACGACCTCCTAGTCCAGATCCGTAACTGCTATGCATCCTTGTGGGGCAATAGGGCTGTATCCTATAGGCTTCACCAAGGCTATGACCAGTTGGCTGTTTCGATTGCGGTAGTAATTCAGGAAATGGTGGAGAGTCAGAAGGCTGGAGTTTTATTTACAGTTAACCCAGTAAGCAAAAAAGAAGATGAAATGCAGATTAATGCAAGCTATGGACTAGGCGAAAGTGTTGTAAGCGGTAGGGTAACTCCCGATACCTATGTGGTAAATAAGAAAGGCGAAATTTTAGACATAAGCATTGGTAGTAAGGCCAGTCAAATAATATACGGTGATAAGAATACTGTAGAAGTAGAAGTTGAGGCAGCTAAGAAAAGTGAGAGGGCCTTGAATGATGATGAAATCAGGGGCCTTATTAAGGCGGGTCTAAATATAGAGGACCATTATGACATGCCTATGGATATAGAGTGGGCCATTAGAGATGGTCAAATATATATTTTGCAGGCTAGGGCAATAACTACCCTTAAAAATAATGAAATTGATGAGGGCAAGGTTAAGGCCTACCTAAAGGATATGAAGCTAAGTAAGGGAACGCGTGAAAATCTGGGCTTTCTTTTAGAGAAAATGCCTTTTGCCTACAGGCCCCTAGACTATGATTTTATGATTGCTATAAATGATCAAAAGGGTAAGATCTTTGCTGAAGGTGGCCTAGTAATAAATGCAAATCCACAAATGGACCAGGATGGTATCCAGACCCTACCAGATGGGTCCAAATCAATAAACAAAAATATCTTTAAAATTCTAAAGTTAGTAAAAAAGCTAAAAGACTTTGACTATTGCTCAGATATGTGTAGGAAATTTATGGCCCAGTATGAGGCTGACCTAAATAAAATCAAGGATATAGATTTTGACCAAATGAGCCTAGGTGAGGCTAGTAGTTTTTTGAAATATAGCTACCAGCTGACTAAAAAACTAGCCTATGATAGGTTTAAATATGCCCTTTTCCCAACTATGATAGTTTTTGATAAGTACAGTAAGATAATAAAGAAGGTTGACCCTAGTTACACCGCCTTTGACCTTTATTGGGGCTTAGATAATAAGACAGCCCTAGTAAATAATGAAATTTCTCTTATTGGCCAAAGGATACTTGAAGACACCCAATTAAAGGAAGCCGTTCTATCAGGTGTTAGCTATAATGACCTTCATGCAAAATTTGAAGGTTTTAGAAGAATGACTGATGAATTCCTTAAAAACAGTGGCTATAAGTCTGATTATAATTGCTATTGCCTTGAGGCAAAGACCTTTTTTGAAGAGCCAGACAGGATAGTAAATATAATAAGGCCAATGTTAAACCTAGACAATAAAAACGAATTAAATACTTCTAAAAAAGATTATAATGATCTTATGGAAAAGCTTAAGTCCATTTATGGCAATAAGTATAGCAAGCTTGAAAAAGACATTGAAAACTTTAGGTACTTCCATATAGTTCGTGAGGAAAGTCAGTACCTATGGGAAAGTCTATTTTTCTATGTAAGAAGGTGTGTTAGAAGGATAAATCTGCTTCTTCTTGACAGTGAAGACTATAGGAGTGGTGTTGCCAACCTATTTTTGAAGGACCTAGTAAAGGCTATGGATAGGGGCTACTTAAGTGATGAGGACAAGGAAAATATAAGGAGAAGGCAGGAAAATTTCCCACTAGCTACAAGGGTATGGGAGGCATCTAAGCTTCAAGTATTTGATGCCAAAGGTGATATCCTAAAGGGTGTAAGTGGAAGCACAGGAAGCGTACTTGGTAGGGTTTGTATTATACGAGATACAGATGAATTCTACAAGATGCAAAAGGGTGATATCCTAGTTTGCCACTTGACAGACCCAGAATGGACACCATTATTTAAGCTTGCAAGTGGTGTAGTTGCCGATACGGGAGGGGCCTTGAGCCATGCAGCAATAGTTGCAAGAGAGTTTAATATACCAGCCGTACTTGGAGTGGGTCTTGCTACTTCTAGGTTTAAAGACGGGGATATGATAGAGGTCGACGGTGATAAGGGAACAGTAAGAGGTATGTAATATGGTTTCAGATATAGAAAAAAAGGAGCTAAGGAGAAAGTCTATCCTAAATGATCCCATCTTGCCCCTATTAGTAAAAACATCCATACCTACTATAATAGGCATGCTGGTAATGGTAATATACAATTTGACCGATACATTTTTTGTCGGTATGCTTGATAATAAGTCAATGACAGCAGCAATAGGGATAGTCTTTAGCTTTATGGGCTTTGTTCAGGCCATTGGATTTTGGTTTGGTTATGGTAGTGGAAATATAATGTCAAAAAGAATCGGACAGGGTAGTGAAAAAGAGGCGGAGAAAATATCCTCTATTGGAATGCTATTTGCACTAGTAGTAGGGATTCTTGTAGCCCTAATTTCTTGGATACATATATCACCACTTGCTAGCTTTATAGGAGGAAGTGCATCAGAAAGTCTTATGGGATTTACTGTAGACTACCTTAAGGTAATAGTCCTAACCATACCATTTGCCCTATACTCCATCACCCTATATAACCAGCTAAGGCTTTGCGGTAATGTTAGGGATGGTATGCTAGGACTACTTTCAGGCATGCTAGTAAATATGGTCTTAGATCCTATTTTAATGTTTGGTCTAGGATTTGGATTTATCGGAGCTGGCTATGCTACCTTGATAGGACAAGTAGTGAGTTGTATTGTACTCACAGGTCTGTCTATGAAAAACGGGAATATTAGGGCAAGCTTAAAAAATGCAAGGGTAAATAGGGAGAGGGTCTACCATATTTTGGCAGGTGGAATGCCAAATTTTTTGCGTCAATCTATCACTAGTGTAGCCCTGATTCTTCTCAACATATCTGCAGCAAGATACGGTGATGGACTCCTTGCAGCCTTGACTATTAGTTCAAGAATCCTAGCCCTCGCATATTTGATAATGATAGGCTGGGGTCAGGGATTTCAGCCAATTTGTGCTATGAATTATGGGGCAAACCAATATGATAGGGTGAAAAAGGCCTTCAAACTGGCAGTTTTAGGGGCAACTGGTTTTTTAATTATATCTGCCCTAGGTTTGTATATATTCTCAGAAGAGCTAATTATGACTATGACAAGGGATAGCCAGGTGATCCTATATAGCAAGAAGCTACTAAACCTTCAATGTATAAGCCTACCACTATTGGGGTATTTCGCCCTGGCTAGCATGCTTATGCAGAATATAGGCCAGTATTTCTGGTCCTCTCTTATTTCTGTCTCACGTCAGGGTATCTTTTACATACCTCTTTTATATATACTTACAGGGGCCTTTGGTCAGGCTGGTATTTTCCTACTACAGCCAGTGGCAGACTTTATGTCCTTTATATTAGCCCTAGTGGTAGTTTGGAAAATAGGACTTGGGACTAGAAGTAAGCATGGAAAATATGATAAAATCAAATATAACTAGTAGATTGCTAGTAAATATTTGAAGGGAAGTATACTTTGATGAAGGGTAAAATTAAATTTCACAGTATTTATTATAGATATCCTACTTTTATAATCCTACTAGTTATTGCAGTTGCAAAATTTATAGCCAATGGTAATGACATACTGATTGGATATTCTGGTCAAGAAATTAGTATTGGACTAGACCAGTTAAACTATATTGTACTTGGATTTATACTTTCCATGTGGATAATTTTTTCTCTTGTGAAGTATAAGCTATACATATGTAAAGATGGCATATACCTTAGGAAAATAGACCTACTAGTAAAATGGGATGAGATAGAGGGACTTAGTCATGTATGGATAAATGAATGGAATAACAGGTTGGTTAGTCGGTACTTCTATAACCGAAAAACCTTAGTAATATACAGGAAGGAATATAAGCCTATTTGTATATACAATATATCACTATTATCTTTATATATAGGGAAGCTTTACTGCCCTAAACTTAGGACTAATATAGTCTTATCTAGCCTGGCTTCCCTGCTCAACCTAGGGCTAAATGCCTGGGTATTTTGTCAATTATATTTTGCTGGTGTAGAAAGTATGACTATGGGAATATTCTTTACATGGTTGGGATTATTCTTGCTTAAAATTATAATTTTACCATTACTTTTGACCAAGCTAGAGAATATAAGGTATGGAGACTACTTATTCCACGATAATTTATATAAGAAGAATGGGTCTGAAACAGTCCATATTTAGTATGATAATGAGTCTAGTTAGTAGTCTAAAAGGATGTTTGTAAGTAATATAAAAATCATGTATAATAAAATCAATAAATATAGAAAGGCAATACTAGTATATTTCATAGGGGGTAAGAGTAATGAGACAATACGTTGTAGACGCATTTGCAGATAAGGTGTTTTCTGGTAACCCAGCAGCAGTTTGTATTATGGAAAAATGGCTTTCAGAAGATCTTATGATGAATATAACAAGAGAGAACAACTTATCTGAAACAGCCTTTGCGGTTAAAGTTGGTGAAGAAAAGTACCATCTTAGATGGTTCACGCCAGGTGGGGAAATTGATCTTTGTGGACATGCGACACTTGGAACAGCATTTGTAATCATGAACTACTATGACAAAAAACTAGACCAGGTTTCTTTTGATACACTGAGTGGTGAATTAATAGTTAAGAGAGACAAGGACCTTTATGAATTAGACTTTCCTAAGTATGACCTGGAAGAAGTTCCTGTTACACAGGCTATGACAGATACTATTGGATGCCAACCTCTAAAAGCATATATGGCCCGTGACTTACTATGCATAATTGATGATGAACAGGCTGTAAGAGATTTGAATCTCGATATGGAAAAGGTAAAAGAACTAGATGGACTTCTTTTGCATGTGTCGGCACCGGGCAAGGACTTTGATTGTGTATCAAGGAGTTTTGCCCCTAAATTAAATGTACCAGAGGACCCTGTTTGTGGTTCAGGACATTGCCATATCATCCCATATTGGGCTGATAAATTGGGTAAAAATGACCTAGTTGCCTACCAGGCATCTAGTAGAGGAGGAACCCTATATTGTAGGATAGAGGGGGACAGGATTACCCTTGCTGGTAAGGCTTGTTTATATTCAGTTGCTGATATAAATGTTTAGCAAATAAATAACAAGGAACGCTGTAGTTAGGTAAATATTAAAATTATAGGGGGGATTTATGGAAAATCTGAACTTATATCCTTGGGGAATTAGCCTAGATAAGGAAAAAACCATTGAATACTATATAAATAATGATCTTTCAGAAGATAAGGACCTAAACCTAGCTTTAAAGAAGCATTTAGATTCTGACACTCTTAACTTTATAGAGGGCTTTGGTGTAGATATAAATAAGGCCAGTGTACGCTTTATTCCAAGTATATTTGATAAAGAGGATATAGGAATGTTGTCTAAAGACCTTTATAAGTTAGGTTTTATGTTTGCTGGCCAACTGGATGCAGTTCCTAGTGTTCAGTGGGATTTTTACTTTGATGAACTTGATGATGAACCACCAATTTTTGAAGTAGATGAAACCAGTCCAAAGAGAGTAGAATTTGAGGATTTTATAGCATTTCATACTTCTAGTGACAAGATGGGGGTCTATAAATTCAGTCCAGGAGTAGCCTATGATGATTCTTGTGAGGGTTGGAATTCCGGTTTTGTATATTGTAATGCTATATTTAGTATCAGCTAACAATTGTAATAAAAAATTCAATAATTGATCATAAGAAAAACTGTTTGTGAAATCAAATATTCAAAATAATTTTCACTTTTTTATGTGGTTTATTTTTAAAAGGCATTTATTATTGCAGCTTATAATGTGGCTATTGTATAATTGTATTATAAAAAATAAACATGTGGAGGAGGAAGTATGAAGTCTATATGGAATGATTGGTTAAAGCAGGCAGTTTTTCTTTATTCTGTTTTATACACGTTTGCAACAATTTTAAATAGCGTGCTGTATCTTTTAAAGGGACATTATGAAGATCCTAATGGAAATTGGCATGAATTGGATAGGGCTATTATTGTCCTTATCATCGTACTAGCTTATATTCTGGTTAAATATTTGAAAATCAATAATTATTGGGTCAAGGCTTTTGTAGTATACATTCCAACACTCATACTGGTATTTGTATATATTTGGTTGACAGGATTTAGAGAAGCTTTGGCTGGTTCTGCCTATAGGGATATATTCATAAATTATACGATAGGTTATTTAGCCGTTTCTATAATTGTATGGATTAAAAACCGCATCAAAAATAGGTTTTTAGATAAAAAATAAGTATTAGGAGAGTTAGTGATATGGAAAATAATCTGATTGATAAATATAAAATATTAAATCGTGACCAAATTAAGTACATAGCTATGTTTCTAATGCTATTGAATCATATATCAATAATATTTCTAGAGCCGGGTACCTTTTTGTCAGAGCTTTTTTTGGACTTGGGTTACTTTACTGCTATTACCATGTGCTATTTTTTAGTTGAAGGCTACCAATACACTCATTCAAAAAAGAAATATGCAAGCAGGTTACTTATATTTGCCTTAATATCTGAGATTCCATTTTGCCTAGCCTTTACTGAAGAGGGTATCATAGGATTTCATGGACTAAATATGATGTTTACCCTGTTTTTGTGCTTTGGGATACTTGTGGTACATGAAAGGGTGGCGAGTAAGCCTTTAAGGGTGGTTTGCACAATTGGTCTAATTATACCATCACTAATATCAGACTGGGCACTATTGGCACCAATATTCACCCTATTATTTATCAGGAGCTATGGGTCAAAATCAAAGACAAAAAATGCCTTCATTATAGCTATGATTTTGTTTGGAATAACGGAATTTATTGCCAAGTCATCCCTTCTTCCATTTAAGGAAAATATGATTTATACTCTAGGAAGTTTGCTAGGAATCCTACTTGCAGGCATATCAATTGTATATTTATATAATGGTAAGAGGATGGAAAGGGGAAGAGAGCTTTCTAAGTGGTTCTTTTACGTATTTTATCCAGGGCATTTATTGCTACTAGGCCTTATTAGGATACTTTTAGTATAAGGAAGATAGGATTACAAAAATGTATATAAAGGGGAAATTTGATTTAGAAGGTTGAAATTAAATAAATATCAGCTTATAAATCAAATGAAAATTAACATTAAAAGAAAAACAAACAGACTAATTTAAACATTTTTACAAAAAGATAAAAAAATATTCGATTTTTTCTTTTTAAATTGCTACTTTTGTAGTATTATATATAGAGTACTTGGTATAAGTAAAAAAACTTTAAGGCTGGATAGTCTCTGGTAAAGGATTATCTGTAAAGTCTATAAGTAAATTTGAATTTAATTGAAAGAGGAATATAGTATGACAAGAAATGTTGGTACAGTAGCGCGTGGAGTACGTTGCCCAATAATTCGTCAGGGTGACAATTTATCAGAGATTATAGTAGATTCTGTTATAGAAGCTTCTAAGACAGATGGCTTTGACCTAGGTGATAGGGATGTAATAGGTATTACAGAATCTATAGTGGCAAGAAGCCAGGGTAACTATGCTTCAGTAGATGCAATAGGCAAGGATGTT
>NZ_CDRRTB010000033.1:0-15035 GCF_977045075.1 Peptostreptococcus sp.
CTATTCTGTCAGGACCATCTATTCTTCCTGGGTTTGGTACATCAGGCCTATGTGGTCTGTATGGATTATCAGGAGCCTTAGTTACCTTGAAAGTATATGATATTAGGTTTGGCTTGTCAGCAGGGGCATTTGCATCCCTACCTTCATTGCTTTGCTTAGCTGCAAAAACCATAAAATTTCTTGTCAAGAAATCTGTATCTCTATCAAGACCAGCACTGCTATGATTTTCCAGTATTGATTTCTTACTTGTCATAGCAAAATCATACATTCCTGCTATTGATGATTTTATAGTTAAATTCATATCTCTCTGAGCAGAGTCTGTGATTTTTACATTCTTTATACTTAGTACGACATTACCATTAGATTTATTTAACTTTTTAAAATACTCAGATACTGATAAAATAGGTCTGGCAGTATCTTCATCAGCATACACAATTATTTTTTTTCCTGTCGAATCATCTTTAATTACTTCAGGTTTTAAAGTATAACCTTCTAATCCTCTCAACTCAAATCTTGTCGAATTATCAATAACTATACCCTTTGGAAAATCAAAAGTAAATGCAAACTTATCATCAGTTAAAGTATATCCCTTTCCATCCAATGGAAGTTGTGTTGCCGCTATATCTGACCTAGAATTAGTTATACTAACTAGACTGACATTCTTAACATTTTTGAACAATGATAAATTTACTGATAAATCAAGATCAATTGAATCTCCGACATTATATATCTCAATGTCAGTCGAATTATTTGTTTTAGAGTTCAATAAATCTCCATAAATATTAAAGTCATTTATATTTTTTATTAAATCTTTTTCCGTATCAAAATTCAAAGGATTCCAAAGTTTACCACCCGTGTGATAAGCATCGTTCCAACTTGAATAATCTCTTTCAGCAATTCCTTTTAAATCATCAATAATTAGTTTCGAATCCTCAGGAGTGTCACTATCAGACATATCAAATAATGCTGGCCTATCAGTTCTAATTCCTGTATTTGCCCACATAGCACCAAAAGCATCATCTACTTCAATATCTTTGCCCACGAAACTTGTTTTTGCTATATTAACACCTTTTGGTACTAGATTATTATTATAATTTTCTAATTCTACCCAATAGTTATCCTTAACCCATGCTTTAAGATCATTTTCATTATATGCATAAGATGAAATAGGTAAAATAGATGAAAGTAACATCGCTGATAAATTAAGTGTTAAAATTCTAAATATTTTTTTATTCATAATCTCTTTTTCTCACCTGTTTCAAAAATTTATCTGTCAACACTAATACTTTGTTT
Source organism: Peptostreptococcus sp. (assembly GCF_977045075.1). NCBI lineage: Bacteria > Bacillati > Bacillota > Clostridia > Peptostreptococcales > Peptostreptococcaceae > Peptostreptococcus > Peptostreptococcus sp. The sequence goes on from NZ_CDRRTB010000033.1 coordinate 1,294, forward strand.
TTTTGTTACAACATTAACTAATTGTGTATTAAACAATCTATTTCCACCTTTGTACAATGCACATATACCTTCTGAATCTATACTTCCAAGATTTGTAATTGATGGTTCTGTTATTTCTACTGAATAAGGTATATTGATTGTTATAGGATTATTTGAACTTGTCCTTTCTGCTTCATATAGTTCAAAGAAACCTTTATAATCATTCCAAGATCCAAGATAAAAAGTAAATGTAACAGAATTATTATCTTTATTATATGCCTTTTCTATCTTGCCAATAAGAGATGTGTTCTCAGTAGCTATAATATTATCAAAATCAACCTTAAAATTATTTGGGAATTTCACAGTATATTGTGCTGTTGGAAACTTCTCATTTTTGTTAAACATCACAAGATTTTCTACTCTTTTGCCCCAGTATATATGACCCTTATAATCCTTTATATACTTATCATATGCACCTTCAAATAAATCAGAGGCTTCTACGCTCCCACCTATATTTCCTTTATAGTAAAGCTTATCCTCTATCACCGTATCCTGACCACTATTTAAAACGACTTTACTTAAATCAATTTCTCCATTAATTCTCCATCCAGATTGATTAAAAGAACTCGGAACATTACTATTGGCCGCAAATACTGTCGCACAGGTAAATACACCTACCACCATCACTAGAGCCACAACTAGACTCGACATTTTTTTTACTAGATTTCTCATAATAAAATCCTCCTTCAATTATAATTAATATTATTAAAATGATATTAGCTATTTATATTAGCTGATAATCATCTGTTGACTATATTTTTAGACTAAATATACATTACATAATGTAAGAATATTGTACTCTTTATTAGTGATAATAATTTATAATTTTATTCTCTAAGTATACGCCATTTTCGATTATCAGTCAATACTAAAATTGTATAAGAACAAAATAATTTAAAATTTATTTATTATTGCCTATATAACTAATTATACTCATTCATTTACCACTATCTGGGCATATTCGGTGCTTTCTCCTATTAGGACTCACTCATAGTATGCAAACAAAAAGAGAAGATAATCCCCTCTTTTATACGATATAATGTTGCTATCTACTTGCAATAAAAACATACCTATCTTTTGTTGACTTTTCTTCAGAAAAAGAATAGCCATCTAAATTAAATTTTTTTATGTCTTCTATATCCTCGATCTTATTTTTTGTCATAAAATATAACATTTTTCCCCTTGCCTTTTTTGAAATAGTAGAGTGTTTTTTTAAGTTACCATCTACATTCTCAAAAAACTCAATATTTAAAATTTTTTCATCTTTTATGTACTTTTTTATAATTTTCGAAAACTCATCACTTGCAAGGTTTACTATTAAATCCTCATCTTCCAATACTTTGTTTGCTATTTCGTCTTGCCAAAACTTGTACAAATTACCCATTTCTGTTTTCATCAAAAAATCTAGCCTGTATGGTGAAATCAGGTCAAAGGGTCTTACTGCACCATATAGGGCTGACAGGATAAATAGGTGCTTGTCTATATAGTCTAGGTCCTTTGAGTCTAAGTCTTCTCTATTCATATTTTTAAAGCATAACCCATCATACATATAAAAGGCTTTAAATAATTCACTGGATAACCTGACTTGAGGCACTCTTTCTAGAATTTCATATGTCTTTTTAGAGAAATTTTCTTTATTATTAAGACTTTCTATTTTTTTTGAAACCGTCTTAGCCGGTGATATAATTATTTTCATATTGTCTCCTTTCAATTTAAGTAAATTATACCATACTTTGTATTGGTATATGAAAATATATAGAATTGGTATCTGGTCGTCTAATATAACCTATTAATACCAAGAGGTCTTGGCATTAAAAAAGAGGACTCGAACAGCCCCCTCTCTTTTGTATCCGTCCATAATGGTAGATACATATTTTATCATTTTTTGTATTCAAATCTATTTAAGTCGGCAAACTTATTTAAAATTGACAAATTTTGCTAAATTATATTTCTAATTATAGAGACTTAGCTACCTCTAAAGCCTTGTCATAGTTTGGATGGTCTGTATTTTCAGCTACATATTCTACATATCTAACTACATCATCCTTGTCTATTACTACTATACCCCTGTTAAGAAGTCTGAACTCTTCCATAAGGAATCCATAGTTTAGACCAAAAGAAGTATCCTTGTAATCTGATACTACTACTGCGTTTTCAATTCCCTTTGCTCCACAGAATCTAGCCTGTGCGAAAGGAAGGTCGCAACTGATAGTTATAACAGCAGCATCCTTTAATGCTCCTGCTTCCTGGTTGAATCTAATAGTCTGAAGCTCACATACCCCTGTGTCTACAGAAGGTACAATACTTATAAGCTTAACCTTACCTTCTACGTCCTTTAGTGTGAATGGACTAAGGTCTGCCTTTAGACATACGAAGTCTGGAGCCTTGTCTCCTACCTTTACTTCCTTACCTAATAGTGTTATTGGGTTGCCTGCGAATGTTGTTACTGATCTCTTTTCCATTTTATATTCCTCCATAAAAATTATATCATATTTATCATGACCGTCCTTGGTCATTATAAGTCGTCTTCTATTCCTAACATTTTTAATACCCTGGAAAAGATTTTTTATTCAGAAGAATATAAAAAAAATATTATTTATCAAAAACTAATTTGTGGCCTAGTAGCTTGTCGTCATCATAGTTAAGTGTCAAGTGGAAGCCACTTTTCCCGCTCCTAACTAGGTCTATAAAGATCTTGTCTCCCTCCCATAGGTTTAGGTCAAATAGCTTGTCCTCGTCAATCCAGGCAAGGTCGCCCTCATCACATACAATTTCTTGACCCTCGAAGTCCGTGCATGTATATAGGTACATTTCTTCTGGTGGGTTGTCATTGTAGCTAAATACAACTATCCCCCTAAAGTCACAGGACTTAGCCCTATAGCCAGTCTCTTCCTTTATTTCCCTAAGGGCACACTCATATGGGGTCTCACCCGGCTCTAGCTTGCCACCTACTCCTATCCACTTGCCCTCGTTTATATCATTTTTCTTTTTGGTCCTATGCAGCATAAGATACTTTCCATCCCTCTGCAGGTAACACAAAGTCATTTGTTTCATTTTTCACCTCATATTATTCCTAGTCCTAAATGTTTCATTTCTACTGAGCTTCCTAATCCTGACTAAATAGGTCAAGACTCTCTGGATGTTCCTCCTTCCAATAGGCAGCATATGAGCAAGATGTATTGGCCCTCCAACCATTTTTTTCTATCACCTTCATGGCCTCCTCCATTAGCTTGCCTGCAATACCCTGGCCCCTAAGGACATTGGATACATAGGTATGGTCTATATCAACTAGCTTATCTCCTATAAGGGGAAAAGTTATTTCTGCTATCATTTTTCCCTCTTCATCATTTATGTATATCCTATTTGTTTCATAGATAAATTCCATTTCAAACCTCCTACAATGTTTCTAAAAACTTAACTAGTTCACTAGTAAAATACTTGGGTCTATTGCCTATAAAGCTATGTGTAGATTTTTCAAACATGCACACATAAGTATTTTCTATGTTTTCCTCTAAGTATTTTACAACCTCTGGGTTAATCATTGAGCCTGGAGTAGCAAAAAATAGGCCTGTTTTGACACTTATGTCCTTAAGTATATGCCTGAAGTCCTCATAACATATGGAAAACCACATTGAGCTAATCGAGTAGTAGGAATTACCTGCTAGGTCCATTTCTATTACCCTCTTTAGGACCTTGTTGTCCCTACCCCTCAACTCAGGGTTGATATCCATATATAGCTCTAGGTAGGCATCTGTCATGTCATCAAACTGTCTGGCAAGGCTATCTAAAAATTCCTTGTGTCCAAAGCGCCCTCCCATGATTCCCAGCTTCCATTCTTGGTCATTTAGGACCCTTGGTGTCATATCACATATTACCAAACTCTTGATCTTGTACTGACCAAAAAGCTCAATATACTTGTATAGGACACAGGCCCCCATAGAATAGCCTACCACTACCACGTCCTCTAGGCCTAGGTGGTCTATAAGCTCTTTTAAGTCTCTGGCAAGGTGTCTTAGAGACATATCCCTATCTGGCTTGTCTGACCTACCAAAACCCCTGTGGTCATAGGCTACCCTCCTATAACCCTCCAAATTTTCCAGGGTATAGCTAAAGTCAGCCATACTTGACCCCCAGGCATGGAGGAATATAATGGCCTGGTCTTCTTTATTACCCCTATCTTCATAATATATATTGTAGCCTTGACTATTCTTAAAATACATAGGTCACCTCTTTTCAGTTATAATATTAAAACTAGACCCTCTCCCAAGTCTAGCTTTAATCAATCTATATAAGCCATTTTCACCCTTATAAGACCTACCCTAGGTCTTGGCTTTGCCTTCTTAGTTTTAGCTATGCCTTCTTAATTTTAGCTATGCCTTCTTAATTTTGGCTATGCCTTTTTAATCTTGGCCTTGGCCTCATCACTAGGCGTTACATAAAGGGTCTTATTCTTTTCATATATTACCATGCCAGGCTTGGCACCTGATGGTTTTTTTACATTTTTCTTCATCGTATAGTCAACAGGTACATTGGCTGACATCCTGGCCTTGCTGTAGTAGGCTGCAAGGATTGCTGCCTCTAGTAGTTCCTTATCTGTAACCTTTTTGCCTGCAGACTTTATCAGGACATGGGAGCCTGGTATATCCTTGGTATGGAACCAGTAGTCCTCATTATCTGCCAGCCTAAGAGTCAGGTAGTCATTTTGCTTGTTGTTCTTACCTACGATTATCATATTGCCCTCACATGAGATATACTTCCTCATATCAGTACCAGGCTTGTTATCCTTCTTAGGCATCTTGTAGGACTTGATATATCCCTCTCTTATTAGCTCTTCCCTGATTTCCTTTAGTTCCTTGGCATCATCACAGTTTTCAATGGACAAAAGAGTATTTTCGAGGTATTCTTTTTCCTCGACATTTATGGTCATCTGCTTGGCTATTTCCTGGCCAGCATTTTTTAACTTGTTGTACTTTTTGAAGTACTTTTGAGCATTTTCTGATGGGCTTAGGTTGGGTCTTAAAGAAATTTCTATCTTTTTGTTGTTGTCATAGTAGTTTTCTAGGACCACTGACTCCATGCCCTCTTTTATCATATATATATATGAGGTAATTAATTCACCCCTTATCCTATACTTGTCGGCATTTTCAGATTCCTTGAGCTCTAGTTCCTGCTTTTCTATCTTGTGCTTGATCCTATCTAGCTTTAGGGATAGGTTCTTTTTCATACTGGATGCCTTTTGGCTGATTCTCTCCTTATTGTCCTTGGATATATAGTAGTCTTCAATTGTTGTCGATATACTATCGTGGTGTATTTCTCTTAGGCCCTGGTATTGGCTCAGCCTTATGCTACTGAACTCTACTATCTTGTCCCTCTTGTCGTCTACTATAATGTTAGGATAGGACCTACCCTCGTCTAGGTCGTCAAATATAGAATTTATGCAGTCTGCAAGAGACCTTATCTCCCCATTAGATAGGTCCTCTGTATCCTTATTTTGGTCAATATCAACTCTAGAACAAACCTCTCTGGCAACCAGGGGTGATAGGCCTAGTATGCTAGAGTATATGGCCTTGTAAACTGGTCCCTTTGACCTATTTACTCTTAGAGTGAACTTGTCTACATCTATCCTTTCAAGTGGGTTTAGCTTGTCCTGGCTTGGTGGCAACTCATATGGGGCACCTGGTAGGACCTGTCTTGCCCTACTTACACTAAGAGGCACCCTCTTTATGGAGTCTATAACCCTGGCCTCCTGGTCAGCTACCAAAATTATATTACTGTGCTTGCCCATGATTTCTATATAGAGGTCCTTACGAGTTTTTTCCCTCAATTCATCATAGGATTCTACTGATATTTTAATTATTCTTTCAAAGCCAACCTGGTCTATATCCACAATCACACCACCCTGAATATATTTTCTCAGAGTCATACAAAATACGGGTGCCTTTTTGGGATTTGACTTTTCATACCTCTTGGCTATATATGCCCTTGGATGGGATGCACTGGCACTCAATATGAGCTTGTGGGCCCCCTCCTTAGACCTTATTTTTAGGCATATCTCATCCTTTTCAGGCTGGTATACCTTGTCTATCTTGGTGTCGATTAGCTTTTCTCTTAGCTCGGCAACCAAGGACTTTACAACTATTCCGTCAAATGACATATCTATTTCCTCTTTTCTAGTGGCTATTCGCAAATTATAACAGAGTTTTCCTGGTCAAATTCCTTAAAGTTGACCTGGACCTTTTCCAGCCTTGAAGTAGGTACATTCTTACCTACATAGTCAGCCCTGATTGGAAGCTCTCTATGGCCCCTGTCAATCAATACAGCCAACTGTATTAGCTTGGGTCTTCCATTATCTATAATATAGTCTAAGGCCGCCCTTATAGTCCTACCTGTAAACAGGACATCATCGACCAAGACTACAGTCTTGTCGTGGACATCCAGGTCAAAGCCCTCATCCTTTATATCATGCCTGTCCCTAGTCACATCGTCCCTATAGGCAGTGATATCTATAAAGCCACACGGAAGGTCTACATCCTCTATCTGACCTATCTTTTCTGCTATCATCTTGGCTAGGGGTATCCCCTTTGACTTGATACCGACTATGCAGATATCATCTATGCCCTTGTTCTTTTCTATTATTTCATGGCTAATCCTGGTAATGGCCCTCTGTATAGCCTTATCATCCATTATTTTAGCTTTTTCCATAGTAACCACCTATCTCCTTATAGTGTCTAATATCTTCTTAAAATAGTCCGGCAAGTCGCTTGTAAATTCCATATATTCACCTGTCCTAGGATGGATAAAGCCCAGCTTCCTTGCATGTAGGGTCTGACCCTCTAGTTTGGAAAATTTCTTGACCTGGTAACCATATAGCTTGTCCCCTAGTATTGGATGTCTTAAATAATTGCTGTGGACCCTAATTTGGTGGGTCCTGCCAGTTTCAAGCCTTGCCTTCATATAGGTATAGCCCTCTAGGTGGTCAATTACGGTGAAATGTGTAACCGCATGTCTACCACCAGTTTCTAGGACTGCCATCTTAAGCCTGTCCTTTGGATTTCTCCCAATATTTTTGTCTACCGTCATCTGGTCCCACTCTACTCCACCTATACAGACCATCTCATACTCTCTGGTGATAGAGTGTAGCTTGAACTGGTCCGCAAGCCCCTGGTGACTGGCGTTATTCTTGGCTACTACCAGGAGGCCTGATGTATTCTTGTCTATCCTGTGAACTATACCTGGCCTGATTACACCATTTATAGATGAAAGCTTGTCCTTACAGTGGTACATGATTGCATTTACAAGTGTACCATCTGGATTTCCCGGCGCTGGATGGACCACCATACCCTGGGGCTTATTTACTATCAGAAGGTCATCATCCTCATAGACTATATCCAGGTCAATATCCTGGGCCAGGACCTCTAAGACCTCTGGTTCTGGCATAGCCACCTCCAGTTTGTCACCTTCCTCTAGTTTGTAGCTGGCCTTTTTTACCCCCTCATTCACTAGGACAAGACCATCCTTTATCAGCTTTTGGACATAGGACCTAGATATATCCTGGTACTGGTCCGCTATAAATACATCCAGCCTCTTGCCAGCATTATCCTGGTCAACCTGGTAGGCATCTACCTCTTCATAAGTCTGGTCCATTAGTCCACATCCTCTCCTAGCAGGAACATACTAATGCAGAAAACCAGGGTTCCCACTACAACCAGTATGTCCGCAAAATTAAATACATATGACCATATAAACCTAAAGTCAAAAAAGTCCACTACATAGCCCAGCCACAGTCTGTCTATAAGGTTGCCTATTGCCCCACCTATAATAGATGAAACTGCTAGCCTGTTTATCCTGGCTATCCTTAGGTCCTTTTTTGTCCTAGCCCCGTCACGAGACTTTGACCTATGTATATATACTAGTCCCACAATAGCCACTATAAGGGCTACTAGGACAAAAAATACCTTCATATTTTGGAGCAAGCCAAAGGCCGCCCCCCTATTTTCTACATAGGTAAGGTTAAAAAAACCACCTATAATTTCTATAGACCTAGAGCTTGACAGGCTAGTCCTAACCAACCACTTGGTCAACTGGTCTATACCTATCAAGGCTAGTATTAATATTTCATACATTATTTATCCTCACAAAACTTATTATATAAGTAGGGCCTATATTTAACTACAGACCTAGGTCAAGCCAGCAAATGATTCACTAGACATAGACCTCTGACAAAATCCCTAGACATAAAAGTCCCCACTATGCATTTAAGAAATTTACAGTCTCAAAGACTACATCATTTATATGCCAAGGCATAAAGAAGATATGCTTGCCACCCTTTACCTCAACAAGTTTACAATCCTTGTATAGGTCAGCAGCCTTCTTGGCATAACTAATATCAACCAGTTCGTCCTTGGTTCCATGGCATATTAGGACTGGCTTATCAAAGCCCTCCATCTCCTTCCAAGGGTCTAGCTTTATAGCGTCCTCGACAAATTTTTTGCCCAGGTTTACACTGCCAGTAACCCTGAACTTGTCCTCTAAATTATTGAGGTCAATCTTGGTGTCCATAATATTACCTGCCCTAACCTCATCAGGTATACAAAGGGCTGGATAGTATAGGAACATCTTGTAGATTTCATCAGCATGCTCTGCTGCAAAAAGGGCTGTCACCAGACCCCCTTGGGAAAGTCCACCCATGATTATCCTATCCTTATCTATATAGTCCAGGGTCTTGATGTATTCAAAAACACTTAGGAGGTCATCTTTAAGAGTAAATATACTCATATCAACAGAATCCCTCCCCTGGCTCTTGCCAAAGCCTGAACCTGGAAAATCAAATATACAAACCGCATAGCCGGATGGACATATACGCCTAGCATACCTGGCAGTAGAATTTTGGGTTAGACCAAACTCATGACTCATAATTATAACTGGCAACTTAGCCTGGCCATCGTAGTCAGGAGGAAGGTAAACCTCTCCCATTATCAATATATCATCTTTTTTTATTTCAAAATCCTTAATCATATTCTTACCCCATTTTTAACTATAATATGGTCATTGTACTCTCCTACAATTATACCACAAAAACCCTTTTAAAATTTACTGCTTTTAGCCAATAAAAAAGCAAATCTCAGAGTATTTTTTATACTTAGAGACTTGCTTATTTTTTTATCATTTATACTATTTTCGCAATTACCCTATTTTATAATTAGATTCCTATAACTAGAATTTTCTAGGTATAAAGCCTATCCTATCATAAACATCTCTTAGGGTCTGACCTGCTCTAGCACTAGCCTTTTCAGCACCTCTTGTATAGATACCCTCTAGGTAGTCCCTGTTTTCTAATAGGTAGTTGTACTTTTCCCTAATCGGTCTTAGGTGTTCAACAACAGCCTCTGCCATTTCACCCTTGAAGGCACCATAGCCCTTACCGTCATACATAGCAACTATTTCTTCAACACTCTTGTCTGTCATAGCTGAGTAAATATTGATCAGGTTCTTTAAGCCTGGCTGGTCATCAGTATACTTAACTATACCGATTGAGTCAGTAACAGCCTTCTTGATTTTCTTAGCAGTAGAGTCTGCATCCTCTGCCAATAGGATAAAGGCACTTGGATTGGAGTCAGACTTACTCATCTTCTTTTCAGGCTCCTGTAAACTCATTACCCTGGCAGTTTCCTTAGGATAGTAACCCTCTGGAACTACAAATGTATCACCAAATCTATTATTAAACCTTGTTGCAAGGTCTCTTGCTAATTCCATATGCTGCTTCTGGTCGTCACCTACTGGTACCAGGTCAGTCTGGTATAATAGGATATCGGCTGCCATCAAGACAGGATATGTAAATAGACCTGCATTTAGGTTCTGCTCGCTCTTTCTAGACTTATCCTTGTACTGAGTCATCCTATTTAATTCACCCATATAAGTCAAAGTACATAGGGCCCAACTAAGTTCAGCATGTTCATGAACATGCGACTGTATAAATATTGTATTTAAGTCTGGATCAATACCGCAGGCTATAAACTGGGCCAACAATTCTATTGTCTGTCTCCTCAAAACCTCTGGGTCCTGTGGTACAGTTATGGCGTGCATATTTACCATACTAAAGAAACACTCGTATTCATTCTGTAGCTTTGTCCAGCTCTTTAATGCTCCTAGATAATTTCCTAGTGTCATCTTTCCTGATGGCTGAACTCCACTAAATATAACTTTCTTTCCATTTTCTCCCATAATTCTATTCTCCTTTATATGACAAGCTATATATCCTCTTAAATTATATCATTAGTAGAAAATTCGGTCAATTGTATTAACCTATCTTGGCTAAGATATTTAGAACCATGTCCTTTGAGGTCTCGGCTGCCCTCTTTACAAATTCATCATAGGCTAACTCAGCTGACTTGTCAGCCTTGTCAGAAATGGCCCTAATGATTACGAATGGAAGTCCATTACAGTGGGCTACATGGGCAATTGCCCCACCTTCCATCTCACAACAGTATCCACCAAATTCCTCTCTAAGGTAGGTCTTTTCTTCAAGACTGGCCACAAACTTGTCACCGGTCACAACCCTGCCCTTATAGGCCTTATAGTTGCTCTTTTCTTCTAGAAAGGATTCGTAGGCCATATCTATTAGCCTAGAATCTGCCACAAATACAGATGTCTTCATCCTAGGTATAGTCCCTTTAGGGTCACCCAGGCTTGATGCATCGACATCATACTGGATAGCATCTGTAGATATTACCACATCATTTATATTTAGATTTTCATTAAGGGCACCTGCAACACCTGTATTGATAAGGGCCCCAACCCCGAATTCACTAATTAATATCTGGGTACACATGGCTGCATTTACCTTGGCTATACCACACTCAACAACTACCACATCACGACCCTTGATCTTACCCTCATTAAAGGCCATACCTGCAACCGTCCTTACCTTTTTGTCTTCTATCATGGCAGTCAACTCGACTACCTCTTCATTCATGGCACCAATTATACCAATCTTTTTTTCCTTCATTCTTCCTCCTAATTATTCACACTGGAATATTTCAAATATTACATGGGTCACAATAATTAATGAGTTTGCCTCGACCCAAAAAATCAACCAACTACAATAGGCCTGTCACAACCTGCATGGCTAGGCTGACTAAAATTATACTTATCCAACAGCTAGCTCCAAGCAAAAGTGGCTTACCACCTGTCTTTATCAGCTTTACTATATCCGTGTTAAGACCTATGGCACCCATGGCCATAACTATAAAGAACTTGCTGACCTTCTTCATCAGGGCAAAAAATCCTGTAACTATACTAGCACTCCTACCAGTAATTACACCCTTGCCTATAGCAAGGTCAAATAGACTAGTTATAATAGAACAAAGTATAAAGTATAGGATAAACCTAGGTAGCATGGCTAAAAAATTAATTTTCTTACCTTCCTCGACTCCAGACATCTTAGTTTCATATATGGATAGGCAAAATGTAATAGGTATAATTGCCAGGGTCCTAGTCAGCTTTACTATTGTGGCCGAATCCAGGACGGCAGACCCAGTCCTATGGATACTATCCCATGATGAAGCTGCTGCGGTAACTGATGAAGTATCATTTATGGCTGTACCTGCGAACATGGCAAATCCGCTATTAGATAGACCTAATATATCTCCCAAAATCGGAAATATCAAGGCTGCAATAACATTAAAGAAAAAAATTACAGAAATAGCCTGGGCTATTTCATCACTATCGGCATCTATTACCGGGGCTGTAGCAGCAATGGCTGAGCCTCCACAGATAGATGAGCCTACACCTACTAGGACCGAAATCTTCCTAGGTATATTCAAGGCCTTACATAAGATATACGAAACTATAAGGGATGTGGCTATGGTACACACAATTATGGGTATAGAAATCCTCCCAACCCTAATAATCATCTGTAGGTTCAAGCCAAAACCCAGTAGGATAACCGCATACTGGAGTACCTTCTTAGATACAAAGTTGATGCCTGGTTGAAAAGTTTTCTTGCCATCCTTAAGCAGGCCTGCAACCAGAATTCCTATTAGGATAGAAAATACCGGTCCCCCAATTATAGGCATGATTTTACCCAAAAACCAGGCAGGTATTGCCATAAGAAAGCAAAAAATAATACCCTTTATATTCTTCTTATTCACGTTATACTCCCCCATTCTATAACAATATTTGAACCTAGACCTTGGACCAAATATCTCATTTTTACAAACCTAATTATAACACAGGGAGTCTTAAAAATCTATTTGACTGAAATAAAATCCTTCATGGACTCAAATTTTTTATCCCCTATACCTGATACATTTTTTATGTCCTCAATAGCATTAAACTTGCCCTGCTTGGTCCTATAGTCCACTATCTTCTTGGCAGTTGCTGGTCCAACTCCTGGTATGGCCTCTAGGCTCTTTTCATCAGCTGTATTAATATTAACCTTGGACTGGTCATTGGCTTGACCCTGGCTTTGGCCCTGTCCAGCTTGACCACTTGCATTTACAGATTGGCCCCCTCCTTGTGGCTGGTCTGTTTGTACATCCTGACCCTTATAGGGGATGATGTAGTGTTGGGAGTCTTCTAGGTTCATGGCTAGGTTTACCCTATTTATGTCCGCATCCTTGGCTAGGCCTCCAACCATCTTAATAGCATCATCTAGCCTCTTGTCTGCCCCTATACTTATGACTCCAGGGCTAGATACTGCCCCTGAAATATATACTACTATCTTGCCATTTTTATTTTTGGCCTTGTCTTGGCCACCATCTAGGCTGACTATGTTACCACTATTATCCTGACCATTTGAATCAGAACCACTATAGGACCCCCTCTTATTGGATAGGAACCTGTCATTTTCCCTGGTATTAGTCCCAGCACTAGCCCCCAAGTCATCACTTATAGGATTTCCTCTATCAAAAAATCCTAGCCCACCTACAAATACCAGCTTGTATATAAAGAAAATGGCTACTAGGCTTGTTATTATCAGTTTTTTTCTATCCAAGCACTTAAGCTTGGCTATCAATCTCTCCATAATCTACCTCCAACCTAATAAAATAGTCTTTATATCTTATAGACAGATTTATAAAAACAAAAATTTCTTTTAGTGTAAATTCATCTAAGACCTTCTTATATAAGTGATTTTATGATATACTAATTTGGAGAATATATATAAATAATCGGGAGAGGAGGAGATGTATTTTTACTACATCTAAACAATATATGAAAAGAACTGTATCAGTTTTATCAGCATTGACCCTTTCTATAGGCCTGCTAGCACCAGCTAGCCTGACTTCTCATGCAGACCAAACTAGTGATTTAGACGCCTTAAAATCAAAATACATGGTCTTGATGGACTACAACTCAGGCCAGGTCCTATACAAGAAAAATGCAACACAAAAGATGTATCCAGCATCAACTACTAAGATATGGACTGCCTTTTGTGTCTTGAAAAAATCTAAAAATCTTGATGAGTTAGTAGAAATAAAGGACATACCTCAGATAGAGGGCTCAAGTATGTACCTTGAGAACGGAGAGAAATTTACAGTAAGAGAGCTATTGGAATCCCTGCTAATCCATTCATCAAATGATGTGGCCTATGTTCTGGCCAAGCATTTTGGTGGTGGCAACCCACAGGACTTTATAAATTATATGAATGAAGAGGCCAAGAAGTATGGGGCTAACAATACCCACTTCAACAACCCTCATGGTCT
>NZ_CDRRTB010000034.1:0-14951 GCF_977045075.1 Peptostreptococcus sp.
GGCATTCACCACATCCGCCCTTTGCTGCACTTTCCTTTAAAGTAGCCTTTGAAAGAGTTTTTACATGTTTTTTCTCCATGATAATCCCTCCAAAATAATTTTTCTTATCTCATTATACCATATACATGGCAAATTGAGTAGTATTTTTCACATACCTCTTGGTATTACTGTTCTAGCTTTTCTTCAACTTCAACAGCCTCTTCATCCTTAGCTGCCTTTTCAACAACTCTTCCTATAGCCCATTTTTCAAATGGTACCTTAGTTCTATTTGGACCTAATTCAAGTATAATTCTATCCTCTTCAACCCTTGTTACCTTGGCAATTATACCACCAACTGTAATAACTGTGTCACCCTTTTCAATAGAATTTCTCATCTCATTAAGTTTCTTTTCCTTCTGCTTCTGTGGTCTTATTAGTATGAAATAGAATATTACAAAAATCAATATCCATATACCAATTCCCATGATCATCTGATTCTGTGGCATTTTACACCCTCCTTTTATTTAAATCATATATGTTATATTATAAACCATCTAGATATTATTTACCATAATATTTTTCAAAGAAGTCCTTTTTGTAGTCTAAAAGTCTATCCTCCTTGATGGCCTCTCTTACGTTTTCCATCATCTTTAATAGGAAGTGTAGGTTATGAATTGTAAGAAGCCTAGCCCCTAATATTTCATTACACTTTATCAAGTGTCTTAGGTAGGCCTTGGTGTAATTCTTACACGTATAGCAATCACATTCTGGATCTAGGCTTGTAAAGTCCTCAGCATAGGATGCATTTCTAACCACTACCTTGCCCTGGCTTGTCATGGCAGTGCCATTTCTAGCTATCCTAGTAGGTAAAACACAGTCAAACATGTCTATCCCCCTTAAGACACCTTCTAGTAGGTCATCTGGTGATCCCACCCCCATCAGATATCTTGGCTTGTCCTCTGGTAGTAGGGGCACTGTATAATCAAGGACCTCATACATCATATCCTTAGGTTCTCCAACACTTAGGCCCCCTATCGCATAGCCTGGTAGATCAATTGCTGTAATCTCCTTGGCAGACTGCTCTCTTAAATCCTTGTACATGCCACCTTGAACTATACCAAACAGGGCCTGCTTTTCAGGATACTTATGGGCAGCCTTACACCTCTCCAGCCACCTAGTTGTCCTCTCTAATGAATTTTTAACATACTGTCTGTCCGCTGGGTAAGGGGCACATTCATCAAAGGCCATAATTATATCAGACCCTAGGGCATTCTGAATCTCTGTTGCCTTCTCAGGTGATAGAAAGTGCTTTGACCCATCAAGGTGGGACCTAAACTCTACTCCCTCTTCCTTTATCTTCCTTAGTGGTCCAAGACTAAATACCTGGAAGCCACCACTGTCTGTCAATATTGGCTTATCCCAATTCATAAACTTGTGTAGTCCACCGGCTCTTTCTATAAGGTCATGGCCTGGCCTCATATATAGGTGGTAGGTATTACTTAAAATTATCTGGGACCCTATTTCCTTTAATTCCTCTGGAGTCATGGCCTTTACTGTTGCCTGAGTTCCAACTGGCATGAAAATAGGGGTCTCTATTACACCATGTGGTGTATGTAGTCTACCCAATCTTGCACCAGTCTGCTTACAGGTTTTTATCAATTCATATTTAACTGCGTACATATATTTCCTTTCATAGTCTTACTATTTCAATATCTTTTACATGTCTTGCTCTTACATGTCTTTGAACTTACAATCCTACTTATTTTAGGAACATTGCGTCACCAAAGCTAAAGAACCTATATTTTTCCTCTACAGCTGTCCCATAGGCCCTTAATATATTCTCCTTACTTGATAGGGCACTTACCAGCATTATCAGGGTCGATTCTGGTAGGTGGAAGTTGGTGATTAGGTTGTCACATACCTTGAACTTGTAGCCTGGATAAATAAATATATCTGTCCAGTCGCTCTTAGCTTCTAGGCTTCCATCCTCTTTTGCGGCAGACTCTATAGTTCTACAGCTAGTAGTACCCACACATATAATCCTCTTTGACTTGACTCTTGCCTCATTGATTATATCTGCTGCCTCTTGACTTATCATATAAAATTCCGAGTGCATCTTGTGCTTACCTACATCGTCAACCTTTACTGGTCTAAAGGTACCTAGCCCAACATGCAGAGTTACAAAGGCTGTCTTTACTCCCTTGGTCCTAATCTGGTCAAGTAGCTGGTCTGTAAAATGTAGACCTGCTGTGGGTGCTGCAGCCGATCCATTATGCTTTGAATATACAGTCTGATACCTATCCTTATCCTCTAGCTTTTCTGTTATATATGGCGGAAGTGGCATATTACCTAGCTCGTCCAGAATTTCCTCAAATATACCATTATAGTCAAACTTGACCAACCTTGATCCATCTACAAGTATATCTACTACCTCGGCAAATAGCTTGCCTCCACCAAAGGAAAATTTTGCTCCTATTTTGGCTCTTTTACCTGGTTTTACAAGAGTCTCCCAACTATCATCCTCATTTCTTTTCAATAGTAAAAACTCGATCTTTCCACCAGTCCCAACCTTCTCACCTATTAGCCTGGCAGGGATTACCCTAGTATCATTTAAAACTAGGCAGTCCCCCTCTTCTAGATAATCTATAATATCCTTAAAAACCCTGTGCTCTATCTGGCCTGTCTTCTTATCAACAACCATCAACCTTGAGCTTGACCTATCCTCTATTGGAACCTGCGCAATCAGCTCTTCTGGTAGGTCGTATTTAAAATCACTGGTCTTCATATCTCACCTCAATAACTATTTCTTCTTTTCCTCATATGGTATACCCAAATGCTGGTAGGCTATTGGCATGGCTATTCTACCCCTAGGCGCCCTATTAATAAAGCCTAGCTGTAGTAGGTAGGGCTCATATACATCTTCAATAGTATTCCTATCCTCTCCTATAGATGCAGCAAGGGTATCTAGACCTACAGGCCCCCCATTAAACTTTTCTATTATTGTCATTAATAGTTTCTTATCAACAAAGTCTAAACCTAAGGAGTCCACTCCTAGTAACTCTAGGGCAGCCTGGGCTACCTGGTCTGTAATATGACCGTCCGCCTTGACCTGGGCAAAGTCCCTAACCCTCTTTAGCAATCTATTTGCTATTCTAGGTGTACCCCTAGACCTTCTTGCAATCTCAACTGCACCGTCATCCATAATCCCTGCATTTAATATGCCAGATGACCTTCGCACTATCTCAGCTAACTCATCTTCCTTATAGTAGTCTAGCTTACAAATAACACCAAACCTATCCCTAAGCGGATTTGTCAACATACCTGCCCTGGTTGTAGCCCCAATAAGGGTAAACTTAGGTAGGTCTAGCCTAATGCTCCTAGCAGACGGTCCCTTACCTATAATAATATCTAGACAAAAGTCCTCCATAGCTGGATATAGGACCTCTTCCACGCTCCTATTTATCCTGTGAATCTCATCTATAAACAGGACGTCATTTTCCTGCAAATTTGTTAAAATAGCAGCCAAATCTCCAGCCCTTTCTATGGCTGGACCAGATGTAATCCTTAGATTAACACCCATTTCATTCGCTATTATACTAGCAAGTGTTGTCTTACCAAGTCCAGGAGGTCCATAAAGTAATACATGGTCCAGAGACTCGCTCCTCGATTTTGCAGCATCTATAAATATCCTTAGCTGTTCCTTTGACTTCTCCTGTCCCAAATACTCATCTAGGGACTTGGGTCTTAAACTGTTTTCTATATCAAAATCTTCTTCCTTCATACTGGAAGTAATTATACGTTCTTCATCCATACCCTCTACCTCCTATTAGAATTTGAAGTTTGTCTTCAAAATATATTCTAGGGCCTTCTTAACTATATCCTCAACACCCATACCTGGCTGCTTGACAAAGTCTACAGCCACCTTCGATTCCTGACCGGTATAGCCTAGGGCAACTAGGGCATCAATAGCCTCTCCATCACTAGTAGTTGGTATCGATATAGCTGGTTTTCCTCCTAGGTCTTCCCCACTTATATTTAGCTTACCTAGCTTGTCCTTAAGCTCTAATACCATTCTCTCTGCAGTCTTCTTTCCAACCCCCGGAGCCTTTGATAGGGTCTTAGTATCAGAAGTCGAAATATATAGGTGGATCTGGGACGGTGTAGCAAAGGAAAGAATAGCCAGTCCTAGCTTTGTTCCTATCTTTGACACTGATGTTAATAGATTAAACATATCTAGCTCTTCTTTAGAATAAAAACCACAAAGGCTAATATCATCCTCCCTAACTATCATCTTTGTATACATCTTAGTCCTGTCACCTTCACTTAACTGGGACAGGGTATTGCTAGAAGCATTTAACTTATAGCCTATTTCATTGTTTTCAATTAGCACATAGTCAATTCCTATATCTTCAACTGTGCCCTTAATATATCCAATCATTTATACCACTCCTATTTTTCAAACCTACTCAATTCCTTACCCATCCTGTTAGAATGCGCATGACAGATAGCCACAGCCAGGGCATCAGCGACGTCATCTGGCTTTGGTATTTCCTTTAGACTCAAGAAAGAGGTCACCATTTTCTGCACCTGAGACTTGTCGGCCCTTCCGTAGCCACATACTCCCTGCTTTACCTGTAGGGGTGTATACTCATAAGTCGGCTTTGCATGATGCTGGCAGGATAGGAGTATAACCCCCCTAGCCTGGGCTACTGTGATGGCTGTCTTAACATTTTTATTGAAGAAAAGTTCCTCTATGCCGACTTCATCAATATCATACATATGAAAGAGCTGGTTCATGCCCTTGTATATCCTCTCCAGCCTCTCCACAGTACTCATACCTGCTGGAGTTGTTATAGCCCCGTAGTCTATTGTCCTGAATTTGTTATTTTTATATTCAACCAAGCCATAGCCAATAATAGCCAGACCTGGGTCTATTCCCAAAATTATCATAATACCTTCCCTTTAGTTTATTTCTACCTATTATGCATTACATTTAATTTTAACACATATGAAAAGATATAACAATTTGATTTAGTACAATATTTTTTTCTAGAAATTCTACACTTTTTCCTTTTAAAATGTTATAATATAATTACTATTACTAATCAATATATTAATCACTTGTCAATAATGTATAGTCGATGATTTTAATCCTTGTCTATAGTTCGTAGCCAATGATTTTAACCCTTGTCAATATGTAAAAGTCAATGATATTATATAAATTTTTAACACTATAGGAGGCTACCATGGAAATTATTCAACTCAGTAACAGACTTGTAGAATACAGAAAAAGCAACAATATGACTATTAAAGAATTCTCTGAGCTGTCGGGAATTAGTACTGCTTTGCTTAGCCAATTGGAAAGAGGGGTTGGTAACCCTAGCCTAAGTGTCCTAAACGCTATATCTGAAACTATGAACACTAGTCTTTCCTCTTTATTTGAAGAGCCTGTTATTTTAGAAAACTTGGTTAGAAGGTCAGATGGCCTTTCAACTATTGTATATCCTTGCAGGGATAATTTGGAATTTCAGTTGCTTACAACTAGGACGGCTACACTAAATATAAACCTTGTGAGAATTGTATTTCATGCTCATTCAGAGACGTCTTACCAGCCCTTAGGAAAAAATATTTCTGACGATGTAATCCATATAGAAAAGGGCAACCTTACTGTCCAAACCGATGATGGTAAGTCCATCCTTTTAAAGAAGGGTGACACTATGAGAATACCACCTGACCTTAGGTATAAGTTTAAAAATATATCTGTCCATAATGTTGTGATGATATTTGCTACAAATAAGCTTGAGGTCAGATAAGATACCAATTAAAATATAGATTTTAAGTTGCTTTTAAAATTGGACTAATAATAAAGACCCTAGCCTTTTAGTCATAATGACTTACCGGTTAGGGTCCTTCAATTACCTTTATACTTCTTTTAGGTCTCTCTTAATATCTTACGCTTTAAATTTCTTGAGCTTGTGCTAATTAAAATCAAGATAAAACTAATTTTGCAACTTGAAATCTAAATAAAATATCATCGAGTTATTTACCTCTGTGCTCTTATTTATCAAGTACTACTATCTCGATATTTCTTCTACCAAAGTTTCTCATATTAGTTGCTGAATTCATGAATATATCGATCATTGTACCCCTTATGATACCACCTGTATCGTTAGCTATAAATACCTTATCGTAATAAGGTACATAAACCTTTGAACCTAGTGGTATAACCCTTGGGTCTACCGCTATAGTACCCCATCTCGGTCTCTGTCCTGATGCAGTTGTAGTATCTCCTGTATAGGCACTTGCATTAGAGATATATTTCTTACCTGTACCTAGGTAGTTACCACTCTTGTCATAGTACTTAACCTTACCGTTAGAAGTTGCAGTTGTATAAGTGCTTGTCTTTGTAGCGGGCACTTCCCTACTATAACTTCCATCGTTGTTAAACTGATACGTCTTGCCATTTATGTTCTGAGTTCCTGTTACCATGTAACCTGAAGAATTAAAGTAGAACCACAAACCACTGATTCTATTCCATCCCTTTAGGTTTTCTCCATCAGAACCTACATATACGTGTCTACCATTTTGTGTAGACCAGCCGCTTGTTGCTAGTATTGACTTAGCATCTGACATACTTCCACCAAATGCAAAAATTAATATAAAAGCCATACAGACTATCTTTCCCAATATTTTTTTCATAAATATCCTCCTTAGTATGGATAATAAAGCAAAAATCTCAACTTTATCTATCCCTTCTTTTTGAATAATTATATTCATTTTTGTCCTAGAGTATTAATTACACCGCTGTAACTTTTTGTATTATTTTTGTTACTTTAATACTTCCGACTTCTTTATTCTAATACAAAAATTACAAAAAAGCAACCTTTTTTTAACCTTAAGTCTAGTCGTAAATGCTGTATACGTTGAAATAAAAGGCTTGTATAGAATAAATAAAAGTTACATTTTGTAACTTATTTTTGTAACTTTTCTTGATTCCTTTATCTACCTTTATTAATTAGATGTGTTTTTATGCATTAAAACCTTCCTGTATATATCGACCTTACTATTTGAAACCATATATTTTACATCAGATACTTAATCTCCTTTCATGATAAGTTTAAGGATATGAAATAAATTTATAAATACAAATTTTAATCTATGGCTTTTATTTAGTCTTCTTATAATATATAATTGATTATAATGGATTTTTATCAAGATAAATAATAGTATTGGATTGGTGGTGTAATATGACTATAACAATAAATATCGACACAATTTTATTTCTTTTGGCCCTTCTTGGATGTGCAACCCTTATAGCACTTATACTACTTTTAAAAAAGCTTACAGCCTTCATAAGTAGTGTAGATGCTCTCCTAGTTCAGAACTCTACAAATGTCGGTCTAGCAATATCCAAGATACCTGCTATCCTTGAAAATGTAGATTCTGTTACTGATAACGCTAAGGAGGTAAGTGAGGTTGCTGCAGATATCAGCAATGATATAAGCACGGCAAAGGAAACAGTAAAAAATGGTATAATTATGTCTGCCGGCTTGGCAGCAAAGGCTAAGGACCATTTTAAGAAGGACTAATACTAAAGCTTATATTTTAAGGACCCAGTATTGGGTCCTTTGTATCTTTAAGGGTGATTTGTTTCTAGAATGTGAATACATATTGTGCTGGAATATGAGTTCATATAAGGCATGCCTCGTTTAACACATATAAAAAAAAGAGACGACCAAAGCGGTTCGTCTCATATTTCTTAATTATGCTAGGTTTTCCTTTGCAACTGCAACTAGCTTTGCAAATCCTTCTGGATCAGCTATTGCTAATTCTGAAAGCATCTTTCTGTTAACTTCTACTCCGGCCTTCTTTAAACCATTCATGAACTTAGAATAAGACATGTCGTTCATTCTACATGCTGCATTAATTCTCTGTATCCAAAGCTTTCTAAAGTCTCTCTTCTTCTGCTTTCTACCTATATAAGCATTCTTTAATGCCTTCATTACAAACTGATTTGAAGTCTTGAAAAGCTTACTTCTTGATCCCTGGTATCCCTTTGCAAGCTTCAATACCTTTTTATGTCTCTTATGGGCATTCATACCCTTCTTTACTCTTGCCATTTCTAATCCTCCTAAATACTAATCTTACTTGTATGGTAATAATTGTGCTATTCTCTTTGCATCGCCATCACTTACTAAAGTTGACTGTCTCAAGTTCATCTTAGTCTTAGGTGATTTCTTTGTAAGTATATGACTCTTATAAGCCTTTGCTCTCTTTAGCTTTCCGCTTCCTGTTCTCTTTAATCTCTTTGCTGCACCTCTGTGTGTTTTCATCTTTGGCATAACAAAATCCTCCTCTCAATATTTATCTATTTCTTTGGATCTATAATTGCAACCATATTATTTCCCTCAAACTTAGGGGCCTTATTTGGTTCTCCAAACTCACTCAACATGTCAATAAATTTTAACATTACTTCCTTACCAATGTCCTTGTGACCAAGCTCTCTTCCTCTGAACCTAAGCTCAACCTTAACCTTGTCACCCTTCTGTAAGAACTTAGCTGCCTGGTTTGCCTTGGTATTAAGGTCATGATCACCTATACCTGGTCTAAGTCTTACTTCCTTTACATTGATTACTTTTTGCTTTTTCTTTGCCTCTTTTTCCTTCCTAGCCTGCTCATACTTGTACTTACCGTAGTCCATAATCTTGCAAACTGGAGGCTTTGCATTAGGTGATATCATAGCAAGATCCAAATTCTTAGAACTTGCCAACTCCTTCGCTTCCTTAGAAGTAACTATACCTAACTGTTCTCCTGTTTCAGAAATCAATCTGACTTCCTTAACTCTTATTTCTTCATTGATAGCTATTTCTTTACTAATCTTAGAACACCTCAACTTTCTAAAAAATAAATCTCTCACTGAGAAATTCTCTGGTACGAAAAAAAGACGGATATAAAAATCCGTCATAAGTTCTAAAATAAAACAGCAAAATAAACTACTGATTAAACTTATACAACCCTACTAGCCGTGCTGTAAGGTGAGAACGGATTCTACTTCTTTTCACTACTCAAACAGTATAATACAAAAATCCGTTCCTGTCAATCATTTTTATAAATTAAGCCGAAATTATTTCATATCCATCTTCAGTGACCAAAATCTGGTGCTCCCACTGGGCTGATAGGCTTCCATCCTTTGTATATGAAGTCCATCCATTCTTCTTATCTACGTAGACCTGTGGCTTACCAATATTGATCATAGGCTCTATTGTAAATACCATACCAGGCACCATTAACATACCTGTATCCCTTCTTCCTACATGAGACACAAATGGTTCCTCATGGAATTCATTTCCTATACCGTGTCCACCGAACATAGTAACTACTGAATAGCCCCTAGATTCAGCGTATTCCTGGATAGCAGCTCCAATGTCACCTATATGGCCCCAAGGCTTTACCTGGTCTAAACCTGCATTTAGACACTCCTTAGTTGTCTCAACAAGTTTTTTAGCCTCTTCACTTACCTGACCTACCATATACATTCTGGATGCATCAGAGAAATAACCATTCTTTATGGTAGATACATCTACGTTAATTATATCTCCTTCCTTCAGGATAATATCCTCTGAAGGTATCCCATGGCATACCTCATTATTAATAGAGGTACAACAACTCTTTGGGAATCCCTCATAGTTCAAAGGAGCTGGTATTGCATCATGCTCTATAGTATAGTTGTGAACCAGCTTGTTTATGTCCTCAGTAGACATCCCTGCGACAATCTTTCCCTCTAGGTGGTCAAGAATCCCTGTATTT
This sequence comes from Peptostreptococcus sp., assembly GCF_977045075.1. Taxonomy (NCBI): domain Bacteria; kingdom Bacillati; phylum Bacillota; class Clostridia; order Peptostreptococcales; family Peptostreptococcaceae; genus Peptostreptococcus; species Peptostreptococcus sp. Next base: position 9,787 of record NZ_CDRRTB010000034.1, read on the forward strand.
ACCTTGGCGCTTTCCTTTATTGCCTCTATCTCTCTAGGTGTCTTTATATTAAATCTATCAGGTACTATATGACCCTTCATAGCATATTCTTTTATCTTGTCATCAAAATCCATGTGGCATTTCTTGTACTTTTGTCCACTACCACACCAACACTTGTCATTCCTATCCATGTTTATCCTCTCCCTTATATATTATTGATTTACCAGCAACTTGGCTGACCCAACCTGAATCTTTCATATATATTATACCAAATAAACCGTAATATTATAGACCTTTTTAAAATTATTTGCTAAAGGTCTATTTATGATAACAGTTTTTAAAAGATAATTAAAATTGTATGGGTTCAAAGTGTATTTTTTTATCATATGACGCCTAATAGTTGACTTTATAAGCCTTAAATTGATAGAATTGTATTTGTAATTATATTTTAATACTTAAAGGAGGATTTATGAAAAATAAGAATCTAGCAAAGCTGACACAGTCTGCAATACTTGCCGCTCTTTGCTTTGTAACATTTACTTACCTACAGATCAAGATACCTGTTCCAGGAGGCGACGCAACATCAATCCACTTTGGCAATGTCTTTCTTGTACTTGCTGCCCTACTTATAGGCGGTGTGTATGGTGGACTTGCTGGAGCTATCGGTATGACAATTGCTGACATAATGGATCCGGTTTATATACTAGTAGCACCTAAGACTTTTGTACTTAAGCTGTGCATAGGCCTTATTGTTGGCCTATTTGCCCACAAGATTGGTAGAATTAACCATACTAACGATCCACAAAAAGTATTCAGGTATGCCCTATCAGGATCAATAATAGGTATGGCATTTAATGTATTTGCAGACCCAATTGTAGGATACTTTTATAAGATATATGTATTAGGTCAACCAGCTGATGTTGCTAGCGTTCTAGCAAAGTTTAGTGCAGGAGCAACATTCTTCAATGCTATAACTACAGTTGTAATAGCTATGCTTCTATACACTGCTCTTAGACCAATACTAATAAAGGCCAACCTTTTGGTTGACTACGACCTGAATGCAGACAGGTAGTTTTGCATATTAAATTAGCACATAAGAATACCTTAATAAACCTATTAAACAAAATAGAGAAGGAAGACTATCATTAGGCTTCCTTCTCTATTTTTTATGCAAAAGGGTATGACCCCTTTTAATATAGCAATTTTAAAATTATATTTTTAATGTCACATTTTTTATGTCACATTGCTTATATCATACCGAATATCTGATATTATATCTTAAATACAAAACCAATAATACCCGCCAAAACTATTAAAAATATTGGATGGATGTTTTTCTTGTAGTACTGCAAGAAAAATATAAGTCCTGCTAAAGCCAAGGCTGGCCACCTAAAATACCCCATTATAGATCCCTTATTGGCCATATCCAATAGGGATATCTGGATAACACTAAAGGCAGCCGCCAAAATCAAACCACTTGAGGCCGGTCTTAGTCCATAGAAAACACTTTGTACGGTCTGTGATTCCTTAAACTTGTCCAAGATCCTATAGACTATTATTATGATAATTAGAGATGGCAGGACCAAAGATACCGGACCTATAATTGCTCCTAAGACTCCAAACTGTTTAAAACCAACATATGTAGCCATATTTATACCAGTTGGACCGGGCGTACTCTGGGCTATAGCAACCATATTACCAACATCTACTGCTGTATACCAACCTGTCTTCTTACCAATATCATATAGAAATGGTAGGGTTGCAAGGCCACCCCCTATAGCAAATAAGCCTGTAGTGAAGAAATAGTAGACTAACTTAAAAATTCCTGGCACCTAGTCCACCTTCTTTCTTAGCTTAAAATACTGGATAACAAATCCCAATACACCTGCTAGAATCACTAGTATAAAGGGTGAAACTACACTCATTATTGCTACAATAGCTACTAGGATAAATATGATAGCTGTCGGTATATCAATTACAGACTTTTTGGCCATATTATATACTGCATTTAATATAAGAACACATACACATGCCCTGATACCATTAAAGGCGTGAACTACTGCTGGTAGACTGGCAAAATTTGTCAAAAAGGCTGCTATTATTGCTATAACTACAATCGATGGGAATATAACACCTAGGGTTGCTGCGATAGCCCCCACTAGTCCACCTATCTTGTAGCCAACAAAGGTTGCTGTATTTACAGCTATTACACCTGGTGTCACCTGGCTGATTGCAAAATAATCCAAAATTTCGTTATCACTTGCCCAACCATGTCTTTCAACTACTTCCTTCTTTATCATAGGTAACATGGCATAGCCTCCCCCAAAGGTAAAGCTACCAATCTTGGTAAAGGCTATAAACAAATCAATTACTAACTTCATTGTTCCCTCCATAATATTAATTATATAGGGCTGACTGAGTCCTATTAGTCTTCCTTAACCTCTTCGAACATCCACCTGCTAGCTGCACACTTTGGACATACCCAGTCATCTGGAAGGTCTTCAAAAGGAATACCTGGCTCAATACCATATTCAGGAACACCCTTTTCAGGATCATACACAAAGCCACATGGCCTGCACTTATACTTCTTCAAATTATTTGCTCCACTCATAACAATAACCTCCATATCTAATAAACTTACATACAAATATAAAAGGGATTATATAGGCACACATTTTACTAATCAATCAATTGTCCATATACCCTACCTATATTATAGTACATAATTTTAAAAAGTGGAACAAAACCTAGGGTCTTATTCCACTTCAAATTATATTTAATAATACTTGTTCAAAAGCTAGTAGTTATCCTAAGCTATAGACCTAGGAAGAACCTACCCATAGCATCCGCAGCAATTATAGCACTACATACCTTGTCTTCATCAACCTCAAAAGGCATATTATGAATTGTCTCACCCTCTGCACATGCAAGTCTAGCTACCTCTAATAGCCTATCCTTATTTATTTCCTTAACACCCAATTCTTCTAGTGTAACAGGTAGACCCATATCTATACAGAAATTGTATATTTCCTCTAGTTCCTCAGTTGGGGCATTTTCCAATACAAGCTGAGTTAGTGTACCAAAGGCTACCTTTTCACCATGGTACATATGGTGACATTCCTCAAGTGCTGTCAAACCATTGTGGATGGCGTGGGCACCTGCCAAACCAGCAGACTCAAAGCCTAGACCACTTAATAGGGTATTCGCTTCAATTATCTTTTCAACTGCCTCTGTGCATACACCTGCTTCTAGGGCAATCTTGGCCTTCAAGCCCTCTTCTAAAAGTGTATCAAGGCATAGCTTAGCTAAAGCTATAGCAGCCTCTGTTGTCTTGCCTCCTGCACAAGAAATAGCTCCACTAGCCTTACATGCTCTAGCTTCAAAATATGTAGCTAAGGCATCTCCTATACCTGCAACAGTTAACCTAACTGGAGACTTTGATATAACCTCAGTATCCATCATAACAATATCTGGATTCTTTGGCAAGAATAGATACTGGTCGAAAACACCATCTTCAGTGTATAAAACTGATAGGGCACTACATGGTGCATCAGTTGATGCTATTGTTGGACATACAACTACTGGCTTACCCGTATAGTAGGCAACTGCCTTGGCTGTATCAGCAACCTTACCACCACCAACACCGACAATAATATCACAATCATCATCCTTTACATATTTGTCAATGATTCTATCAACCTCAACCTTTGAACATTCTCTATTAAAATAGCAAACCTCCATGCTAGCTTCAGAATCCTTAAAACCTTCCTCTATGCCTGGTCCCACCCTCTTGTAGCCTGATTCAGTTATCAGAATAAGGGCCTTCTTACCTAGATTTTCAACATACTGACCAAGCCTATTTAGCTCTCCTGGTCCCTGGATATACTTGCTTGGACTAATTAATATTTTTGCCATAATAACTCCTCCTAAACTATTAATTTCCTTCATATTAGCACAAAAACCCTGGGTAAACAAGCTTTTTGTTAAATTTTTAATATTCAATTTAGATAGTAATATGACATAAAAAAAAGGACTGGTACCTAGACCTCATGGTCCAAATACTAGCCCTAATTAAATATTTTGATTAATTATTTGTGTAGTTATCAAAGTATCCCTGTACAAGTACTATTGGTGTACCCTTGTCACCTGAACCACTTGTAAGGTCACACAATGAACCAATTAGGTCTGTAAGTCTTCTTGGTGTAGTACCTTCAGACTCCATCTTACCTACCAAGGAAGCATCCTTAGTTTTGATTCTTTCAGATATAGCTTCCTTAAGAGCTTCACCTGATAAATCATTGAAGTCATTGTCTGCTAGATACTTTAGCTTTAATTCATTAGGTGTACCCTCTAGTCCCTTAGTATAGGCTGGTGATACCACTGGGTCAGCAAGTTCCCAAATCTGTCCTACTGGATCCTTGAAGGCACCATCTCCATATACCATTACCTCTATATGCTTGCCAGTCTTCTTTAATAGTTTTTCCTGGATATCATATACAAGTTCAGTACATTCATTAGGGAATAGCTTTACGCTATCTTCTGTTGACTTATTTGATCCCAATAGCCCATATAGGGTGTTGTAACCACTTCCGTCTATTGATTCAGTCAATATTTCATCCATACCATAAACTGTAGCTCCTGCAGCCTTTAGTATCCTACTTGTTCTCTTTCTAGTATGGATATCGCAGTTTATCACATTCTTAGTGTAGTTTAATATCTCAGTAGCATGGTTAGCAAACACAATTTCAACTTCTGCACCAGCTGATCTGATAACTTCACTGTAGTAGTCAACATAGTCCACACCTGTAAATGGGTGTATATTCTTACCAAATAATTCTCTATATTTTTCAAGTGTCAATACTGTTGAATATGGGTCTATTCCCTTGTCATCTAGCTGGTCTTCACTTAATAACTGGTTACCTACTTCATCTCTTGGATATGAAAGCATTAGAACCACCTTCTTTGCCCCCATAGCCATACCCTTTAGGCAGATGGCAAATCTATTACGAGAAAGTATTGGGAAGATTATACCTATAGTTTCTCCACCAAACTTAGCCTTAACATCCTTGCCTATTGCATCTACTGAAGCATAGTTACCCTGGCTTCTTGCCACTATAGATTCTGTAATACCTATTACATCCCTATCACCTAGGTCAAAGCCATCTGTCTTAGAAGCTTCTATAACA
>NZ_CDRRTB010000035.1:0-14886 GCF_977045075.1 Peptostreptococcus sp.
ATAGGCTAAATTCCTTTTCTAAATATGACAGGTAGTCATCTATCTGGTCTCCATTCCCGGCAAAGGATGTGAAGTCACAATAGCCACATTTCTTTGAACAAAAGGGTATATGTATGTACAAACCTCTAGTCTTCATATCTTCTCCACTTAAACATAAAACTTCTATACTGGTCTTCCTTTGCCTACCACAGCAAAAGGACACCTAGTATAATACTATAAAAAATGGCTAAACTGCATGTATTCACAATTTAGCCATCTAGATTTCATCTATTACTTGGTTTTACCAAGATTATATATTACAATATCCTACAACTGTGTAGTTAGCTGGAATACCATAATCCTTGTCTAGGTTATCAAATCCCCACTTAGAATCGAACATAGTAACGTCTAGTATTACACCGAAGTATAGCATTACGATACCTGCATCAATCTTGTTTAGGTAGCTTCCTCTGTAGTCTTCGCTATCTATAGCTAGTACAACCTTACCACCATCAACTATAAATCTCCATGGCTGCTTGTTAAGAGCTGATGGAGCCATTCTAGCATATGAGAATGCATCTAGTAGTGCTCTTTCTTCTAGAATTTCTGAAGTTGCTGCATTACCCCACTTGTCTATATAAACCATTTCTTCAAGACTAATTCTTTCAGAACCAGTATTTGAAGTAGACATATTAGACTTAGAATAGTTGTCTCCAGTCTTAGCAGTGTGCTCTACCTTAACTTCCTTAGAAGCATAACCTAAAGCTATTAGGGCTACTACTTCCTTGTCTGTTTCCAAACCAAGAGTTTTCTTTACCATATCTCTATCAGAGTATGATACCCAACAACTATCTATACCAAGATCTCTAGCCTTTAATATTGCTCTTTCACCTACATAACCTGCATTTTCTAAGTGCTGTGGCTTGTCTTCTGATATCAATACTAGGTAGTTTGGTGCTTCTATCATTACACCCTGGTAACCCGCTATACCATATAGACGCTTGTAAGTGTCATCACCAGCGAAGAACTTAGGTTCAATAGCTATTGATCCATCAAGCTTCTTACAGTCCTTTATGTAAGATTCTAATTCTAAAAGTGCCTTAGTATCTACTGGTGTTTCCTTAAAATGTCTTACTGACCTTCCATTCATTATTAATGACTTATAATCCATGTCAAACCTCCAAATATTATTGTTTTTGTATTTTTCTGGCCATCTCTAATAGCCTTTTCTTCTCGTTGAGTTGGGGCTGGGATATGACTTGGCATAATAAGGCATCTAGCAGTATGCCAACTTCCTTACCCATAGCTAGTCCCTCATCTATAATATCCCTACCACTTATTTGTAAGTGAGAAACAGAAAAACACTCTCCTGTTTCTATTATATCATTAAATAGATTGAAAATTAAGCCGATATTTGCATATTTTTCAATAATTTTTGCATAAATTGCGTATTTTGCCAAAATATTATCCCTAGCATCCCTTAAAACTAACTTTAAGGTCAACCTCAAATCATCCCAAGTAGCATTTTCATTTAATAAATCTGCATACTTGTCATCCCTTAGGGTCGTCCAAATAAATATGGTCTTATCTATGTCCTTCTTAGAGTATTTAAAGAATCTTAGCAGGCCCTTTAGGTCTCCCTTGTAGTGGTTGAATACCATGGCCCTTTTGCTTGCCTGCAGGTATCCTTCATCAGAAGCAATATCCTCTAGTTTCATTGCCCTGGTAAGGTCAGCCTGATTAAAGACAAAGTCACCAAACAGGTAGGCCCTTATATCTAGGTCATTTATCAGACTTAATTTATTGGTATTTGCTTTTATTATACCCTCAAATTCAGTATTTATTCTCTCCATAGAAACCTTTTCAATATTAGCAGAATTTCTTCTTATAGATTCCATGGTAGCCCCTTCAATATCAAAGGATAGTTTTGCTGAAAACCTAAGAGCCCTTAGGATCCTTAAGGCATCCTCATTAAACCTCTCATCTGGTTCTCCGACACACCTAACCAGCTTGTTTTCTATATCCTCAAGTCCACCAAACCTATCTACAAGACCCAACTGATCATTATAGGCCATGGCATTTATTGTAAAGTCCCTCCTGGATAGGTCATCCTCAAGTTTTTGACTATAAGATACGGTCCTAGGCCTTCTCATATCCAGATAATCACCATCAAGTCTGTAGGTTGTCACCTCAAAGGCCTCATCATCTATTAAAACAGTAACCGTACCATGCTGGATACCAGTTGGTAAAGTCCTCGAGAATATAGCAATAATATCCTCTGGCAGGGCATTTGTGGTGATATCCCAGTCATGAGGTATCTTGCCCATGACTGAATCTCTCACACACCCTCCAACTACAAAGGCTTCAAATCCTGCCCCTCTTATCGAGTCTAAAACCTGCCTTGCCCTTGTAGGAATTTCAATTTTTATTGTCCTATTATATATATTCATTTTAGTCGTCCAATTTAAGTACAGACATAAAGGCCTTCTGAGGAACTTCAACATTACCAATCTGTCTCATCCTCTTTTTTCCTTCCTTCTGCTTTTCAAGAAGCTTTCTCTTTCTAGAGATATCGCCACCATAACATTTAGCTAAGACGTCCTTTCTATAGGCAGCTACAGTCTCTCTAGCTATAATCTTGTTGCCGACAGCCGCCTGAATTGGTACTGGAAACTGGTGTCTTGGTATTTCACCCTTTAACTTTTCACACATAGCCTTACCCCTTACGAAGGATCTAGACTCATGTATTATGAAGCTTAGGGCATCGACCTGCTCCTTATTTATCAGTATATCCATTTTAACAAGGTTGGAAGGTACATAGCCCTTCATTTCATAGTCTATAGACCCATAACCCCTAGTTCTAGACTTAAGGGCATCAAAGAAGTCATATATTACTTCATTTAGTGGTAGCTCATAGTGGAGCATCACCCTCGTGTCGTCTATGTATTCCATGTCCTTCATGGAACCTCTTCTCTCCTGACATAGCTCCATTACAACACCTACATAATCCTTAGGCACTATAATATCACTTTTTACTATAGGCTCTTCTATCATCCTAATCTCTGTAGGCTCAGGTAGGTTAGCCGGGTTCTGTATCATCAACACCTCACCATCCAGCTTTGTAACCCTGTATATAACAGATGGGGCTGTAGTTATAATATTAAGGTCAAACTCTCTCTCCAATCTCTCCTGTATAATTTCCATATGAAGCAAGCCTAGGAAACCACACCTAAACCCAAAGCCCAGTGCTGCTGAAGACTCAGCCTCAAACTCTAGGGCAGCATCATTAATCTGAAGCTTTTCTAGGGCGTCTCTTACATTTTCATACTTTTCACCCTCACCTGGATATATACCACAATATACCATTGGCGTTGCCTTCTTATAACCTGATAAAGGCTGGTCAGTCCTATTATTCGCATCCGTGATTGTGTCACCAACTCTACAAGACCTAATGTCCTTTATACTTGCAGCTATATAGCCAACATCTCCGGCAGACAGTTCAGCTAACTCAGTGGCATTAGGCGCCATCACACCAACCTCTGTAACCTCGAACTTCTTCTTGCTGTTCATCATCTCAATAACCATACCCTTTTTGACGCAGCCATCAAAGACTCTTACATAGGCTACAACACCTTTGTAGGCATCATAGTATGAATCGAAAATAAGGGCCTTTAGTGGGGCCTGGTTGTCACCAACTGGAGCTGGTACATGCTTAACTATGGCCTCAAGAACATCCTCTGTATTTATATCGTTCTTAGCTGATATCAGTGGAGCTTCACTACAGTCAAGTCCAATCAAGTCCTCTATCTCATCCTTTACATAATCAGGCCTAGCACTAGGTAAGTCAATCTTATTTATAACCGGCAGAATTTCTAGATCCTGTTCTAGGGCCAAGTATACATTGGCTAGGGTCTGGGCCTCTACACCCTGGGCAGCATCTACCACTAGTAGGGCACCCTCACAGGCAGCTAAGGACCTAGATACCTCATAGTTAAAGTCTACATGTCCTGGTGTATCAATTAGGTTTAGGTAGTATATTTCCCCATCATTCGCCCTGTATTCAAGACGTACATTCTGCAGCTTGATGGTAATACCCCTCTCTCTTTCAAGGTCCATATTGTCTAGTAGTTGGGCCTTCATATCTCTTTCAGACACTAGTCCAGTCTTTTGTATAAGTCTATCTGCCAAGGTAGACTTACCGTGATCTATATGTGCAATTATGCTAAAGTTTCTAGTATTATTCTGTCTATTTCCCAAATAAAATTCCTCCTTTTATGTAAGATTCCATATGTATTCATTTTACATTTTACTTTAAAAAGCTGTCAACGTAAAGATGTGTATTGAAAAATGAATATTTTTTTATTAAATATTGTAATTTGGCTTGATTTTTATCCCTAAGTCTGTTAAAATTGTGTATGTTGATTATGAATTTAGAACAAATATAGGGAGGTGAAGATAGATGGCAAATATTAAATCTGCTAAGAAGAGAATCGGAGTTATAGAAAAGAAGACTGCTTTAAATAGAGTTAGAAAGTCTCAGATAAAGACTGCAATAAGGAGATTCGATGAAGCTGTACTTGCAGGTAACAAGGAAGAAGCTCAGGCTAAGTTCCAGTTAGCTCAGAAAAAGATATATCAGGTAGCATCTAAGGGTACTATCCATAAGAATGCTGCTGATAGAAAGGTATCTAAGCTAGCTAATAGACTAAACTCTTTAAACGCTTAATAAGGAATAATATGATATCGACGGGTATCATTTATAATTGTGACAACGCAATGTATAGATATATCTTGTGTGTCAAACGTTTGAAAATACTAGATATAATAAATCCACTAGCCTGCTAGTGGATTTATTTATATCTAGTATTTTTTGTATATTCTATTATAGCCATTCAGCCAAAGATTACATGTATTATAATCAAATCAATTAATATCCCGTTTTTTCTATATATATGCTTCCAAACTACTTATTACAGGCCTCTACTATCAATATTTCAGCTGCCAACCTGTCCGACATCTTACCCTGCTTGATAGCATAGTCAAAGTCTGATATAGACTTTATAATAGCCCTAATAGATTCTTCATCAAAGTTCTTGGCCTGGCTGGCTAGCTTGTTCATGACAAACTTCTGTAGACCCATGGTAGCTTTAATTGAATCAAAGGATAGCTTAGCATCCTGTAGGGCCTTTATCTGTAGTATCTGACTAAACCTTGTTGATAACAAGGAAAAAGTACCTAAAATAGAACCACCACTGTAGAGCATGTCATCAAAAAGTCTCAGGGCCATCTTCGTATTCTTGGTTCCTATCATATCTATCATCTTAAATACATTGTCCTCTATATTATTAGTCAAGAGCTTGTCTATGGACTCCTTGTCCAAGACCTTCCCCTTACCTATATAGGCACATATCTTGTCTATTTCATTTTTTAGGTCTGCCAGGGTAACTGAAGACTTCCTATCCTTATAACCAACTAGGTTAATAAAATATACTAATTCAGAATTATTTGCTTGGACCTGGTTTTTCTCAAAGGCTTCCTTACACCATTTAAATAGGTCCATATCATCAAGCTTGTCCATAACTGAAACATCACCTAGCTTACTAATAGACTTATATAGCTTAGACCTCTTTGTATCTACCTCACCATAAGAGGCAAATAGGACTAGGGCAGTATCCGGCATATTTTCAATTATTCTTATAAGCTCAGATTCAGCCTCCTCGTTAAAAAACCTTCTTTTAGCTTGTAGTAATTCGAAATCCTTGACAAGCACATACCTCCTGTCAGACATCATAGGTAGGGTCTCTATAGCAGATACTAGGCTCTCTAGATTGGTTTCCTGGCCATCTATAAGTGTCAGGTTAAAGTCTGGCATCGACCCCTTAGCTAGGTCCTTAAAGGCGTCAACTACTTGATCTATAAGGAGTAATTCCCTACCGTAAACTAGGTTAATCTTATTCAATTTTCTATCCTTAAATCTTTCTAGTAGGTCACTTATCTTCATAAATCCTCCATCTAATCTGTCTTGTTCACCTTAATATAATATATTTCTAAAAATATTGCAAGTCCAAGGGCTACTATATAGTAGGCTATCAATATAAGCGGGCTCATTGATCTTATCTCCATATTATAGGCCCCATAATTTGCCAGCCTCTCTAGAAAATAATATACTGGTCCTAGTATGGCCTTGTTTATATATGCTACTGATAAGGCTAAGTCTATAGATATTCCATAAACCAGCAAGGAAAGCATGTCTAAAAATACCACCAGACCTATAAAGGGTAATATAAATATATTCCCTATCACTCCAACCATTGAAAAGGTCTTAAAGTTATATAGAACTAATGGAAAGGTCAAAATATTTGCAGCAAGGCAAGTATTCAAAAAATCAGTGTATATATACTTCCGTAAGTACTTGGTATATATAACTATGGATAGAACAGCTAAAAAGCTGAGTTGGAAGGATATATTATATATAATATATGGGTTGAGGTAGATCATTATACTGGCTATTAGGGCCAATATATTTATAGAATCAAGTCTCCTATCTAGAAAGTATGTCATGGCCCCTAATAGGCTAAGACATATGGCCCTTGTTATGGAAGGTCCACCTCCAACCAGTAAATTATAAAGGATGAGTAATATAAATAATAGTCCCAACCTACCTAAGCTATTAATCCTACCTACCAAGACCAGGAAGATTCCTACTAGTATAGATATGTGAAGCCCAGAAATACTCATTACATGACTCACTCCCGCATCCCTAAAGTTATATACCACATCCTTATCTAGGTCTCCCCTATAGCCAAGCACTATAGAGTTGAGTATATCACCATAGGACTTGTACATAAACTTGTTAGCCTCTGTGCAATAGTCCTTCATCCTACCAATCATATAATACATTCCTGACCTCCCATACAGATGTGTACTTGATAGCTCAATATAGGTATCAATACCCTTAGACCTAAGATGTCTTCCATAGTCAAAATCCTTTATTTTCAAGTCATCAAGATCTTTATACTTACCAGTCATGCATATCCTATCACCTACATGTAGACCCCTATCCTTACCAGAAAAATCAACTGCTAGTACCCCATTCATATAGTATTTTGTCGTCCTTTTTTTCTTAACAATATTTGTTACAGTTCCCTTAGTCAGACCAGGGTCACCCTGTCTAACTTGCCTTGTCCCTAGCCTCTGCCAGTTAAGCATTAGGACTAGGGCTAGAACAAGTAGCCCAAACCGTCTCATAAAACCACCTCTATAGCATATAGGCAGATTTATGTAAAAGACCTACTTTATATACCTATTACCTAAACATACTCATTAATGTAGTTTGTCTTTTTCTTGAAATCAAAAATTGCCCTTAGACTGTCACTTACATCTATGCCCTTAATAAAGCATATATCCTCTATTGTCCTATAAGCAAATAGAAGACTTGTTAATTCATTTATAGTCAGGCTAATATCAATTTCAGGTAGGTCCTCAACAAGTCTTTCTAAGGCAGCCCCATCATCTCCCAGCATTGTATTTTCAGCAAGTCCATATAAATCAGTTACTGCATTACCATGTTTTCTAGCCCTTAGCATCCCAGTATTGTTATCAAAGCTATAGATACCATTATTTTCCCTAATTACAGGGTCACTAATCTCTATATTAAGGCTATGACCTTCTTGACCTGTCTTTATTTCTAGATCTCTTAAAAAGTTTTCTATATCAACTATCCTAGCCATCATAAATGGTTTTATAGTAAAACTAGCGTCCTTTGGATTATCTAGTATATCCATCAGCCTATCATCTATACCTGTATTTATGGTGACTGTCTTACACTGGGTATTGTGGTTAAATATGAACTTTAAAACTGACTGGTAGGACTTCATATCCTTGTAATATACCTCTCTTACAAAGAAGTCTCCACCATCAATCGTATAGGCAAGATAGGCTGTTGGCTGTCCATCCCTATAGGAAATATAGATATAACCACCCTCTATTTCCATCTCCTCTACAAATTCAGTAAAATAAGCCTGGTCCCTAAGGGCAGATCCATTATAGGCAGTTATAGCGGACGAATAAACTTTTACTAAATCGTCTGCATCTTCCTTGCTAGCCCTCTTAAAGCTACCATCTAGCTTAAATTTTTTAAGGTCAAATATATCAAGCTTGATCTCCAAAATATCATAACATGTCTCGAAACCATAGGTTCTATAAAGCCTGTGATCTATTGGCATCAAGATAGCAAATGACTGGTCCATAGCCCCTACTTGATACAAAGATCTTGACATAAGGTCTGCCATGAAGCCCATCCCCCTTGCTTCTGCCAAGGTTGATACACCTACTACATATGATGTATCTAGGTCCTTACCTCCTAGTTTCACCCTATGCTGGTTTAGATGGATAGCTGACAGAATCCTGCCCCCATCCTCTACTACCATTGTCTTATCTGGATTGTACTTATTCTTAAAGTAAAAGTCCACATAGTCCTGACTATCAGTAAAACAGTAGGTCCAAAGGTCTCTTACTCCCTGATTTTCATTTGTATTTGTAAATCTAATTTCCATTTTTTCTTCCTTTCAAAATACACTTACCTATATTATATCATGCTAGCTCGACTAAGACTAACTATGGATAATTTTTTGTTAATTAACTTCTAGGTATTTCTAAATAAAATAACACCCTCGTATTGTTATATGCGAGGGTGTTATTTTATTTAAATTTGATTTTTAGTTTGATTCTCCAACAGCATTATTAAATTGATCTTACTGTATACTTTTCTACAAACCTCTCTGGGTAATATGACATCTTGGCCTTTCTCAGACCTTCAACACCCATATCCTCTTCCCTATTTACCCACTTAACGTCTGGGAAAATATCGCTTATAAACATCTGGTTTATATATGGATATAGACCTCTTATTTCTGCATTGGCCTTTTCTATATGAACTAGGGCCATTTCATCATTTATCTTCTCACCCATACTAAAGGCTTCAAGCTTACCATCTATAAATATACCATAAATTTTTAGCTTATCCTTTAAAGCCGAATAGTTATCAAGAAGCTTCTTTATACCTATGTACTCATCATCTATACTGTCTTCAAATTCCTGGTCTCCATCCTTACTTGTAGACCAAGCCTTTAATAAAGCAAAGCATTCAGGAAAGTCCTTTTCGTCTAAAAGCCTTCTCTCAACCCTACCTTCGTATTCTCTCTTAAAGAAGTTAAGGTGATTTCTTTTACTACTCAATTTTCTTCCCTTGACTGTCCTTAGCTTCTCAGCATCGTATATATAGTCGAATATATCCCTCTCCTCTATATACTCAAACTTGCCAGGATATAATTCCTTCAACATTTCTACAACGTTTAGGTCTATACCCCTAAAATATATCTTGTGCTTGCCATCATCAAAGAAGTTGATAGCATACTCGATTGCTGCTGGTATCTTATCCTCAGGAGCCAGTGGAAGGATAGAGAATATCTCACCATCATGTTCTCCAACTAGGATAGCAAAACCATCACCTATATGGTAATGTGTCTTGTAGGCGTGCTGCCACATATATAAAGTATTAAAACAGTATTCACATGCTTCATAATTAACCAAATCAAAGTACTTATCAAGTATTGGTTTGGCCTCAATATTTATTTCCTTAAATTCCATAAAATCTCCTCTATTCTTCTAACCCAACAAAATATTAAACTATTACTAAATAATATTTTGAAAACTGTCTATATAATATTACAAAATTTCTCTTGATTTTAGCTTTACTATATTTATTTGACACTCATTATTGAATACCCAAATTCCCGCCCCTTAATCACAAGTACCTAGATTATCTAGGACCGAACCAGGCCAGGATATTAAAATAATTGGTCACTTAGCTAACTGTTACATTATATACCCAAGGAAGAAAAATGTAAACCATAAAATTACATTTAGAAAGGAAGAAAGCTTATCTATGAGTAAAAAATCACTATTTAAGGTCCTACTAGCCTCTTTAACTCTCCTATATATGGTATTTTGCCTTACAGGCTGCAATCCCCATAAAGACCAACTTCAGATTCATGTCATAGATGTTGGCCAGGGCGACTCAACCCTAGTAGTGACACCAGATGATAAAAATATCCTAATAGATGGGGGTGAAGATGAATACTCCCGAAATGTTATACGTCACTTAAAGAGATCCCATATAAGAAGGCTTGACGCTGTCATAGGTACCCACTTCGACAGCGACCATATTGGTGGCCTAGACAAGGTTATAGAAGAGTTCCCGACTAACAAGGTCTACTTCCCTCCTTCCAAGGCCTCAAAGACCGACCTAATAGAAATACTAGACGTGTGTAGGCGTAAAAATATAAAAATCACACCAATTATGGCAGGTAGCCAGCTTAAATTTGATCAGACCCTAATAAATGTCCTGTCACCTAGAAAAATATCTAATACTGATGAGAACAAAAACTCTCTTATTTTCACCATATACCAAGATGGTATGAGCTTTATGTTTACTGGCGATGCCGATTCTGAAATGGAGAGGGAGGTCCTGACCCACTACAGACTCCCCATGTGCATATACCTCAAGGCAGGCCACCATGGTAGTAAGACAGCCTCCTGCGATGAGTTTATAGGGACAATAAGACCCAAAATAGCCTCTATATCCTGTGGCTACAAAAATAAGTATGGTCACCCCCACCAGGAAACTCTGGATACCCTAAAGAAATACCAGGTCCAAACCTTTCGTACAGACCTAAATGGTGATATGGTCTTCTATTTCGACCTTAGGAATACAAAAAAAATCTATTCCAAAGAGAAGTATCTTTCAGAATAGATTTTAAACTTTTTGATTTACTTAGATATCAGGCCCAATAGGTCTCTAACTATATATGATGCAATTACAAGACCTCCAGCAGATGGTACAAAGGATATACTACCATTAATTCTTTCCTGCCTGCCATCAACTTCAACTAGCCTAGGTTGGCTTGGTTTTTCCTTTGAGTAAACCACTGTCAGCTTCTTTATACCCCTTTGCTTAGCCTCCTTGCGGACCAGCTTAGCTAGGGGACACATCTCTGTCTTGTGTATGTCGCTAACCTCTATCTGGCACGGGTCTAGCTTATTACCCATACCCATAGAGCTAATAATTTTTAGCCCCCTCTTATAGCAGGTATCTATAAGGTGAATCTTTGACTTTACCATGTCTATTGCATCAACTACATAGTCATAATGCCCTTCCAAGAGCCTGTCAGATGTAGTCTCATCATATAGGGATATATAGCCTCTTACATCTATTTCAGGGTTTATATCCCTTACCCTTTCTAGTACTACATCTACCTTCTTAGACCCAACAGTTGAATGGAGGGCTGGTAGCTGCCTATTTATATTGGTTGCATCTACATCATCAAAGTCTACTAGGGTCAAATGGCCTACACCTGCCCTAGCTAAGGCTTCAACAACATAACTCCCAACTCCACCTAGACCAAATACTATCACCCTTGACTGGTCTAGTCTTTCTAAGGCTTGATCTCCAATTATTATACTTGTTCTTTCCTTGAATTTTTCCATAGCCTACCTACAGTCTATTTAGTAAAGAAGTCTTCTATCTTCTGACCTAGCTTTTTCTTGCTGCCATTGACGATTTCTCCATCTTCTTCTGCAAACTTCTTCAATAGGTCTGCCTGCTTATCACTTATCTTCTTAGGTATTTGTACATTGACCTTTACATACTGGTCTCCCCTAGTAGACGAGTTAATGCGCTGGATACCCTTGCCCTTTAGTCTAAAGACAGTTCCAGTCTGTGTTCCTGGTGGCATTGAGTACTTAACGTTACCATCTATAGTAGGAACTTCAAGTTCATCACCTAGTGTAGCCTGGACAAAGGATATAGGCATATCCATATATATATCAAATCCATCCCTCTTGAATAGCTTATGAGGCTTGACTTCTATCCATAGGTATAGGTCACCCCTAGGTGCTCCTGGTTCACCAAATTCACCCTGGCCTGCCAGCTTAATAGTCTGACCATCATCTATACCAGCTGGTATATTTACCTCTATTGTCTTAGTCTTTCTTACTGATCCTGATCCACCACACTTGCTACAAGGACTCTCAATCTTCTCACCTGTACCGTGACAGTCTGGACACTCTCTCTGAGATGCCATACTACCAAACATAGTCTGTCTAACCTCACTGATTACACCCCTACCTCCACATGTATTACATGTGGACTTAGATGTACCAGGCTTGCATCCTGTACCATGACATTCATCACATTCTTCACTTCTATTTACCTTAAGACTTACCTTCTTCCCGAATACTGCTTCTTCAAAGGTAATTCCTATATGTTGCCTAATATCAGCACCCCTTCTAGGTCCCCTCTTCTGGGCACCACCAAAGCCACCAAATCCTCTAGAGCCTCCACCAAAGAAGTCTCCAAATATATCTCCAAATATATCTCCAAAGTCGCCAGCCCCATTAAAGCCACCAGCTCCTCCGAATCCACCCTGACCATTTACTGCATCAGCACCATACTGGTCATAGATTTGTCTCTTTTGTGGATCTGACAATACCTCATAGGCTTCATTTACTTCCTTGAACTTTTCTTCAGCTTCCTTGTTGTCAGGATTCCTATCTGGATGGTATTTCATGGCTAATTTTCTATATGCTTTTTTTAGTTCTTTATCATCAGCAGTCTTTTCTACTCCTAAGACTGCATAATAGTCTTTATTGGCCAAAATTTACACCTTCCCCTCTATTTCAACAACAATAGCTTGCGGTAATCCACAAGCCATTGTCGTATTTTACCTATCAATTATAGGCTATCTTTTTGCTCCTGTCTATACCAGGTCCAATAATTATTACTTGTCGTCAACTTCTGTGAAGTCAGCGTCAACTACATTATCATCCTTTGGCTGGTTCTGAGCTTCTTCCTGACCACCCTGCTGAGCCTGAGCTGCCTGAGCCTTAGCATATAGGTCCTGAGAAACCTTCTGGAACTTGCCCATCAACTCTTCTACTGCAGCGTTGATTTCTTCAACTGAAGCATCTTCCTTGTCCTTAACCTCTCTAACCTTAGCTATAGAAGCTTCTATATCAGACTTTTCATCTGCTGCTATGTTTTCTCCAGCCTCAACTAAAGTCTGTTCTGTCTGATAAGCTATAGCCTCAGCGTGGTTAATTGCTTCTATCTTTTCTTTCTTCTTCTTATCAGCCTCTGCATTAGCCTCAGCCTCTCTTACCTTCTTTTCTATTTCTTCTTCTGACATATTTGTATTAGAAGTTATAGTTATCTTCTGTTCCTTACCAGTTCCAAGGTCCTTAGCTGTTACATTTACTATACCATTAGCATCTATATCAAATGTAACTTCTATCTGAGGTATCCCCCTCTTTGCTGGTGGTATGTTTGTCAACTGGAATCTACCTAGAGTTGTATTGTCATATGACATAGCTCTTTCACCCTGTAATACATGGATATCAACTGCTGTCTGGTTGTCAGCAGCTGTAGAGAATACCTGTGACTTTTTAGTTGGTATAGTTGTGTTTCTTTCAATTATCTTAGTAAATACATTACCTAGAGTTTCTATACCTAATGAAAGCGGAGTAACATCTAGTAGAAGTATATCATTTACTTCACCTGTTAGTACACCTGCCTGTATAGCAGCACCTGCAGCAACGCATTCATCTGGGTTGATACCCTTGTGTGGGTCCTTGTTTATAAACTTCTTAACAGCATCCTGTACTGCCGGTATTCTTGTAGAACCACCAACAAGTAGTACATCGTCTATTTCTGATACAGATACACCTGCATCCTTAATTGCCTGCTCAGTAGGTCCCATAGTCTTAGCAACTAGTTCAGCAGTTAATTCATTGAACTTAGCCCTAGTCAAGTCTATGTTCATATGCTTTGGACCCTCTGCAGTAGCAGTAATGAATGGAAGGTTTATGTTCGTTGTCATTGTAGAAGAAAGTTCCTTCTTAGCCTTTTCAGCTGCTTCCTTTAATCTCTGAAGAGCCATTTTGTCAGCCTTAAGATCTATTCCTTCTGCCTTCTTAAATTCACTTGCCAAGTAGTCTATAAGAACCTGGTCAAAGTCATCTCCACCTAGCTTGTTGTTACCAGCTGTAGCCAATACTTCGAATGTACCATCACCAATTTCTAGTAAAGATACGTCGAAAGTACCACCACCAAGGTCAAATACAAGGATTTTCTTTTCTTCTTCTAGCTTATCAAGACCATAAGCTAATGATGCAGCTGTTGGCTCGTTGATAATTCTCTTAACCTCTAGGCCTGCTATCTTACCAGCATCCTTAGTAGCCTGTCTCTGTGCATCTGTAAAGTAGGCTGGAACTGTAATTACAGCTTCAGTTACCTTTTCTCCAAGGTAGGCTTCAGCATCAGCCTTTAGCTTCTGTAGTATAATAGCTGAGATTTCCTGTGGAGTATAGTCCTTACCGTCTATGTTTACCTTGTAATCAGTACCCATGTGAGTCTTGATTGATGTTATAGTTCTGTCTGCGTTTGTTACTGCCTGTCTCTTAGCCGGCTCACCTACTATTCTTTCACCATCTTTAGTGAAAGCTACTACTGATGGAGTAGTTCTCATACCTTCATTGTTAGGTATTATTGTTGGCTCTCCACCTTCTAATACTGCGACACATGAATTAGTTGTTCCTAAATCTATTCCTATTACTTTTCCCATTTTTATTACCTCCAAAATTATTTTTTTATTTTTGTATTTATTTATATTATTTATTTGTTAACTTATAATAATCTTCCTAGCAAGAAACCTTGACCATACTGGCCCTTAAAACCTTCTTGTCTAGCCTGTAGCCCTTTTGTAGGACCATTAAAATCTTACCTGGTTCATATTCATCACTAGCCTCCTGCATTACTGCCATATGAAGGTTAGGGTCAAAATCTTGACC
>NZ_CDRRTB010000036.1:0-14591 GCF_977045075.1 Peptostreptococcus sp.
TTCCCACCGCAAGGTTAAGATCCCAGGAAGACTACCTGGTTGATAGGTCAGAGGTGTAAGTGCAGCAATGTATGTAGCTTACTGATACTAATAGATCGAGGACTTGACCAAGGATATCATTGGATATCACTAGAATTCAGTTTTGAGAGTATAATCTCAACTTTAGATTCCATAAGGAATATAGAGCTTTATAGTTACATATTTGATGTAACACCTTGTTCCAAGGTAGCTCAATGGTGGAGCAACCGGCTGTTAACCGGTAGGCTGTGGGTTCGAGCCCCACCCTTGGAGCCATTGAATATCGCGGGGTGGAGCAGTTGGTAGCTCGTCGGGCTCATAACCCGAAGGTCGAAGGTTCAAGTCCTTCCTCCGCAACCATTAAAAAATATTTTGTTACCATGGCTCCTTGGTCAAGCGGTTAAGACACCGCCCTTTCACGGCGGTAACAGGGGTTCGATTCCCCTAGGAGTCATAATGTGGGAGTATAGCTCAGCTGGGAGAGCATCTGCCTTACAAGCAGGGGGTCACAGGTTCGAGCCCTGTTACTCCCACCATTAATGCGGCCTGGTAGTTCAGTTGGTTAGAATGCCAGCCTGTCACGCTGGAGGTCGAGGGTTCGAGCCCCTTCCAGGTCGCCATTTAATCAATATGCGGGAATAGTTCAGCGGTAGAGCGCGACCTTGCCAAGGTCGAAGTCGCGAGTTCGAATCTCGTTTCCCGCTCCAATTTTATGGGTGCATAGCTCAGCTGGATAGAGCAACGCCCTTCTAAGGCGTGTGTCCGGGGTTCGAATCCCTGTGCGCTCATTAAAACTCTTTATCGTAATGATGGAGAGTTTTTTTTATAAAATAAATAAATTATCCTGATTTTTATGGTAAAGTATACTTAGGAAAGTAGGTGGAAGATGTGTTATCGTTTGATTTGATTTTTAATAAATTTTTTCAATTGATCTATAGGATAAGTATAAATGATGTAGTAGATATATTGATAGTAGCATATCTATTTTATAAGATATTGAGGTTTATAAAGGATACCCGTGCTGAGCAGCTATTTAAGGGAGTAATAATACTACTAGTTGCAACCCAGGTCAGTGGTATGCTGAAGCTACACACACTTTATTGGATACTTGTAAAGATATTGGAGGCAGGTTTTATATTGCCATTTATTATATTCCAACCAGAGTTAAGGGCAGGCTTAGAGCACCTGGGCAGGAACACAAACCTATTTAGGTTTGGTACGCAAGCCAAGAGCGCCTATGAGCTGAATGTAGAGAAGGTGATTTCTGAGATGCTTGGCGCAGTATACGATATGGCAGGAAGAAAGATAGGGGCCCTATTAGTATTAGAGGGAAAGACTAAGCTAAATGAAATTGTCGAAACAGGTACTGAGATAGATGCCAAAATAACTAAGCAGATCTTATGTAATATATTTATTCCAAATACGCCACTTCATGATGGGGCAGTGATAATTAGGGATGGGAAAATTAAGTCAGCCGCATGTTTTTTGCCACTAACCCAGAGGAAGGACCTTAGTAAGGATCTGGGAACAAGGCATAGGGCAGGTATAGGTGTAAGTGAAATATCAGATTCCTTGATCCTGATAGTTTCAGAGGAAACCGGTCATGTATCTATTGCTAGGGCAGGAAAGATATATAGGGATGTCAGCAAGGAAAGGCTGGCAAATATATTAAAGAACTTTTATAAGAATAATTCAGAAGAAAAAGGCTTAGGTCTTGTAAAAGATATTTTTAATAAGTAGCTAGGGGGTGCTGAATTTGAGTAAATTTAGGCAAAAAGCCAAGGGAAACATCAAATCAAAGATCATATCAGTATTAGCAGCACTTGCACTCTGGTTATACGTTTTGGCTGTAGTAGATCCAGATGAGAAGAAGGTAATAGTTGATATACCTATAACTATAAATAAGATAAATCAAATAGAAAATGAGGGTTTTGTAGTATACCCGAAGGCGGATTTTAAGACAGATATTACACTAGAAGGTAAGTTGTCAGAGCTACAAAAACTAACTAAGGATAACATAGATATTTATGGAGAAATCAATAATCCTGTTGAAGGGAGTAATGTTGTAATCCTGAAGACTAATATATCCAACAGGGTGTCTAGAGACTTAAAGGATTCTTCTATAGTAGTTAACCTTGAAAAGAGGACAAAAAAGCAAGTTGATGTAAGGGTCAACCTAAAAGGTAGTCTAAAGGATGAGGTTATAAATACTAGAACAAGCTATAAAAAAGTAAGTGTGGCTGGGGCTATGTCCTTAGTTGAGAAGGTGGACTATGTTGGTCTAGACTTAGATACTGATAAGCTCGATACTGAATCTGACTTTGCTTTTAATAAGGAAGTTCAGGCAAAAGCCTATGATAAAAAGGGAAATATCCTAGATTTGGATATAAATGTAAAAAAAATAACAGTCTCTGGTGAGTTTAGTCAAACTAAAAGTGTAGCATTGAGAATCGATTACGATGGAAGTCTATATGATCCTGATTCCTATGCTATTTCTCCAGAAAAAATAGCTATTGTCGGAAGTAGTGAAACTTTAAAAAATATAGACTACATTAAAACAAAAAAGCTGACAGATGATAATTTTGGAGATTTTCTGAATAAAAAAGTAGAAATTGCTTTACCAGAAGGTGTAAAGCTAAAAAATGAAAATACTGAAATACTATTAATTAAGAAATAGAAAACAGTGAATTATTACTTGATAATTTGTGAGAATATCCTTATTTTTTAAGCTGATAAAATATAATTATATTATCTTATTTAATATAATTTCTGTTGAAAATACAAATGGACAAATATTTGGAATATTTTAATTAAATTATAAAGTAAAGTAAAATATGGAATTTGCTTAATCATATTAAAAACTAACAAAATTGTTAATTTAATATTTTTATTGCAAGTTCCTTATTTTAGTTATAGAATAATATATAGGAAAGACTAATTAGCAATTTTTTTTCTTACCTATTACCAGTTGAAAACTTGTTGGATAATGTTTTCAAGATATAAAAAAGTAAAAAAAATATTTCCTGACGTGCAAATGACTAGCAATAAAAAAAGTTTGCTAAATATGAAGGATTTTATTCATTTTTATTAATTTATAACTAGTAATATGAATTTGTCGATAATTGAGGAAAACCCTCTTGTAGGATCACACATCTAGAATCTTAAAAGGAGCCTTGGGAAAAAGTTTTTATTAGATTAGATGGGTGCTATTATTGTGAGTGGTCTCTAGGATTAATTGGCAGGTTTAGCAATAAAATTTATTCAGTTAGAGTTAAATAGGAGGATACAATGAAGGAAGTTTACAGAATTTTAACTATCAACCCAGGTTCTACGTCGACTAAGATTGCCGTGTATGATAACGACAAAGAGGTTTTTGAAAAGACTCTTAGACATTCATCAGAAGAAATCGGCCAGTTCGAAAATATTTCTGACCAGTTCAACTTCAGAAAGGACGTTATAGAGGGAGAACTTAAGGCTGCAGATATCAAGCTAGAAGAGCTTGATTGCGTAGTAGGTAGAGGTGGTCTACTTAAGCCAATAAAGGGTGGTACATATAGTGTGACTGAAAGTATGCTAGAAGACCTTAGAGTAGGAGTTTCAGGACAGCATGCATCAAATCTTGGTGGAATTATTGCAAACGAATTCTCAAAGGAATTAAATATACCAGCATTTATAGTTGACCCAGTTGTGGTTGATGAAATGTCTGACCTAGCTAGAATATCTGGTACAGCTAGCATAGAAAGAAAGAGTATATTCCATGCTCTTAACCAGAAGGCTATAGGTAGAAGATTTGCTGGAGAAATAGGTAAGAAGTATGAAGACCTTAACTTGATAATAGCTCACATGGGTGGAGGTATATCAGTAGGTGCTCATAGTAAGGGAGCAGTAGTTGATGTTGCTAATGCTCTAGATGGTGAAGGTCCATTCTCACCTGAAAGAAGTGGTGGAATCCCAGTTGGTTCTGTAGTAGACCTATGCTTCAGTGGCAACTATACAGTATATGACATAAGAAAGATGATAACTGGTAACGGAGGTCTTGTTTCTTACTTAAATACAAATGATGCTAGAGAAGTAGAAGCTATGATAGAAAAGGGTGACAAGAAGGCTGAATTAGTATATGAAGCAATGGCTTACCAGGTAGCTAAGGAAATCGGTAGCTGTGCTGCAGTACTTTCAGGAAAGGTAGACGGAATTCTATTAACTGGTGGTATAGCATATTCTAAGAGCTTTACAAAGATGATAACTGATAGGGTTGGATTCATATCTGAGGTTAAGATATACCCAGGTGAAGACGAAATGATAGCCCTTGCTCTAGGTGGATTAAGAGTTCTAAAGGGAGAAGAAAAGGCTCAGAATTACGACGAGCAGTAATTGAAAGTCTTTGAATATTTGTCACAGATTGTAGGCCTTGCCTATCTGGAGATTGAGTATTTGGATAAAGGAGAAGGCAACAAATGGAGAAAACAAAGAGAATCAGAATAATAACAGGCCACTATGGAAGTGGAAAGAGTGAGTTTACAGTAAATTATGCATTACAGTTGAGGAAAGAAGTTGAAGGTCCGCTTTCAATTTCTGACCTTGATGTTGTTAACGTATACTTTAGGTCTAGGGGGAAGAAGGAGTTCCTTGAGGAAAACGGAATCCACCTTATATCTAGCTCAGTAGATGCACCGACGTTGGATATACCAGCGCTTTCTGCGGAAATACATACACCATTATTAAACCAAGAACACAATAATATAATTGACCTTGGTGGCGATAAGGTTGGTGCAACTGTTATTGCAAGATATAGAAATATGATTAAAGATGACGATTACGATATGTTCTTCGTTGTCAACGCAAACAGGGAAAAAACACAGAATGCAGAAGAAGTAATGAAGTATATTGATGAGATCGAAACAGCTTCAAATCTTAAGGTTACAGGTTTAATCAATAATACTCACATGCTTAAAGCTACTACAATTGAAGATATAGAGAAGGGGCAGGAGGTCTGTCGTGAAGTATCAAAGCAGAGAAATATACCTATTAGGTTTATATCTTGCCTTGAGTCATTAGTCGACCAGATTCCTGAGGACTTCGAGGGTGATGTGGTACCTATTCATCTATATTTGAGAGATGAGTGGATGATGTAGTTTGTGTTTTTATAAATAATTTTAGATTTATTTTATTTTAAGGAGGCAATACAAATGGCTAAAGGTAGAGTGTCTTTTGATCAGAAGTACTGTAAGGGTTGCGGTCTATGCATCTCAGTATGTCCAAAAAAGATTATTGAGCTTGATCTGTCTAAGGTAAATTCAAAGGGATATAATCCAGCTCACGTTGAAAGAATGGAAGAATGCATAGGATGTTCAAGCTGCGCATTGATGTGTCCAGATGCAGTAATCACAGTAGAAAGAGATTAATTTAGGGGGGATTTTAAATGGCTAAGATACTAATGAAAGGTAACGAAGCATTCGGTAAGGCAGCTATGGTTGCAGGATGTAAGTATTTCTTCGGTTACCCAATAACTCCACAGAGTGAGTTACCTGAATATTTATCAAGAGAATTACCAGCAATAGGCGGAACATTCGTTCAGGCTGAATCAGAAGTTGCTGCTATAAACATGGTTTACGGTGCAGGCGGATGTGGTGCGAGAGTACTTACTTCATCATCTTCACCAGGTATTGCATTAAAGCAGGAAGGTATAACTTACTGTGCAGGTGCAGAAGTTCCATGTGTTATACTAAACGTAGTGAGAGGTGGCCCAGGACTAGGATCAATCCAGCCTTCACAGTCAGACTACTTCATGACAACTAGAGGTGGTGGTGACGGTGACTACAGAACACCAGTATATGCTCCAGCAAGTGTACAGGAAGCATGTGACATGATAATGGATGCATTTGATGTTGCAGAACTATATAGAACTCCAGTTCTAGTATTACTAGACGGTATGATCGGACAGATGATGGAACCAGTTGACTTTGATAAGCCAAGAAAGCAGAGAGAACTTCCTTCTAAGGAAGGTTGGGCTACTACTGGTACTAAGGGACAGAGAAAGCCAAATATCATAAACTCTCTATACCTTTCTCCAGAAATTCTTGAAGAGCACAACTACCATCTACAGAGAAAGTACGATGTAATCGAAGCTAACGAACTTCAGTATGAAATGGATAGAACTGAAGATGCTGAATTAGTGTTCGTTGCATACGGTACTATGGCGAGAGTTGTTAAGAACTGCGTAAATGAGATGAGAGAAGAAGGTTATAAGGTAGGTCTAATCAGACCTAAGACTGTATGGCCTTACCCATATAAGGCATTTGATGAAATACCAGCTTGTAAGAACCTATTCGTAATCGAAATGAGTTTAGGACAGATGGTAGAAGATGTTAAGTTAGGTTCTAATGGTAGATATCCAGTTCACTTCTATGGTAGACCAGGTGGTATGGTACCAGAACCAAAAGAAATAATCGCAAGAGCAAAGAAAATCATGGGAGGTGTTAAGTAATGGCTGTTATATTCAAAAAGACATCAGGTTTAACTGACGCGCAGACACATTACTGTCCAGGATGTACTCACGGTATAATCCACAGACTAGTTGCTGAAGTATTAGAAGAAATGGACGTTGTAGGATCTGCAATAGGTGTAGCTCCAGTTGGATGTTCAGTTCTAGCATATAATTATTTTAACTGTGACATGCATGAAGCAGCTCATGGTAGAGCTCCAGCATGTGCTACAGGTATAAAGAGAGTTAATCCAAACAATACAGTATTTACATACCAGGGTGACGGTGACCTTGCATCAATCGGTGCTGCAGAAATCGTTCACGCTGCAAACAGAGGTGAAAAGATAACTGTTATATTCGTAAATAACACAACTTACGGTATGACAGGTGGACAGATGGCTCCTACTACACTAATCGGTGAAAGAGGAACAACTTGTCAGTCAGGTAGAGATCCAGAACTACACGGATATCCAATCAGAATTTCTGAAATGCTTTCTACACTAACTGGTGCTAGATATATCGAAAGAGTTAGAGTAGATACTCCAGCTGAAGTTAGAAAGGCTAAGAAGGCTATAAGAAAGGCTTTCGAAGTACAGATGGCTGGTTTAGGTTTCTCTATGGTAGAAGTACTTTCTACATGTCCTACTAACTGGGGTAAAACTCCTGTAGATGCTCTTGAATGGTTAAGAGAGAACATGGTTCCTTATTATCCAGTTCAGAACTTCAAGGACATTGATATAGAAGCTGCATTAGCAGAAAAAGCTGCAAAGGAGGAAAAATAAATGAGGACATCTAGAGTTATTTGTGCAGGTTTCGGTGGACAGGGTGTAATGTCTATGGGTCAGCTAATGACTTATGCCGGAATGCTTGAAAATAAAGAAGTTTCTTGGTTACCATCTTATGGTCCAGAAATGCGTGGTGGTACTGCTAACTGTGCTGTTACAATTTCTGACCAGCCAGTAGGTTCTCCAATCATCACTGATGATGCGACAGCTGCTGTTATAATGAACTCTCCATCTTTAACTAAGTTCGAAGGTGACGTAGTTCCTGGTGGCGTTATACTAATCAACAGCTCACTTGTACATGAAAAGTGTAGCAGAGATGATATAGAAGCTTACTATATAGATGCTAACGAATTATCAAATGAATTAGGTGGACCTAAGTTTGCCAACATGGTAATGCTAGGTGCTTTCCTTGCAGTTGATGATAGTGTTAACATAGAATCAGTTCTTGAAGCCTTCAAGAAGGTTTTCGGAAAGAGAAAAGAAAAGTTCATACCAGTTAATAGACAGGCTCTTGAAGCAGGTTACAACGCTGTTATGTCTCAGAAAAAATAATAAATTAGTTTATTAATAGGGAGCGACCTTTAGGGGGGTCCCAGTAATCAGGGGGTATATATTCTATGAATGTATATCCCCTAATTTATTTGTCTTGAATTTATAATCTAAGTGCAACTAAAAATATCTAATAAAGGCCTAAAAACCATGTATAAATACATTTTTTGTGATAAAATAGATTATATATGGGAATTTTTATAAAGGATCCATAATTAAAATTGACAAATAAGGTGGTAGCATATATGAGGAAATATTTTGGTACAGATGGAGTAAGAGGGGTAGCAAATACAG
The DNA here is from genome assembly GCF_977045075.1 of Peptostreptococcus sp. Classification (NCBI taxonomy): domain Bacteria; kingdom Bacillati; phylum Bacillota; class Clostridia; order Peptostreptococcales; family Peptostreptococcaceae; genus Peptostreptococcus; species Peptostreptococcus sp. Next base: position 8,128 of record NZ_CDRRTB010000036.1, read on the forward strand.
AGCTTAATTCCTCTTTGGCCTACAGGTTAGGTAGGGCAGGTGGCTTTGTCTTAACGAAGGAATGTAAAAGTGATGAAAGGGTTAAGGTAGTAGTTGGTAGAGACACTAGAATCTCGGGTGATATGCTAGAGGCGGCCCTAATTGCAGGCTTGATGTCAGTTGGTTGTGATGTAATAACAGTAGGAGTAATACCTACACCAGCGGTTGCATATTTGACTAGAAAGTATGGGGCTAATTGTGGTGTGGTTATATCAGCATCTCATAATCCAGTTGAGTACAATGGTATAAAGTTTTTTAATGATAAGGGCTTCAAGCTAGATGATGAAATAGAGCTAGAAATAGAAAAGCATATAGACGACGAAAATCTACTAGACAAGTGGCCAGTGGGTTCAGATGTTGGTAGAAAGATATATGAGCACAATGCTGTTAGGGACTATGTAGACTACCTGAAGTCACACATAGATGGAGACCTAAAGGGTCTAAAGCTTGTTTTAGACTGTGCTAATGGTGCAGCCTATAAGGTGGCTCCTATGGCATATAGGGAGCTAGGTGCTGAGGTAATAGAAATACATTGCCAGCCAGACGGTAATAATATAAATGACAAGTGTGGATCTACACATCCAGAATCACTACAGGCTAAGGTTGTAGAAGTAGGTGCCCACATGGGTATGGCCTACGATGGTGATGCAGATAGATTGATTGCAGTAGATGAAAAGGGTAATATAGTAGATGGTGATAAGATTATGGTAGTGAGTGCCATAGATATGAAGTCGAAGGGCCAGCTAAAGAATGATACCCTAGTCGTTACTGTAATGAGTAATATAGGATTAAGAATTGCTGCTGAGGAAAATGGAATCAAGCTGGCTACTACTCAGGTTGGCGATAGGTATGTACTTGAAGAGATGATAAAGGACGATTACAGTCTTGGTGGAGAGCAGTCAGGTCACTTGGTATTCTTGGATTATAATACTACGGGTGATGGTACTATGTCATCTTTAGTCCTAGCATCAATAGTAAAGTCCAAGGGAGAGGCTCTTTCCAGTATAGCTGGTGTAATGGACCAGTACCCTCAGGTCTTGGTAAATGTTAGGGTTCAGAATGAGTACAAGAACAACTATATGGAAATTGAAGAGATAGCTAAGAGGATAGATGAAATAGAAAAAGAAATGGATGGCAAGGGTAGGGTCCTAATCAGACCATCTGGAACAGAGCCACTAGTAAGGGTTATGTTAGAGGGTAAAAATGAAGACCATATTTACGGCTTAGCCAAGGGACTTGCAGACCTAATAGATGAGAAGATAGGATTGAAATAGCCCGAAAAATTTCCTAGGGTTTTGGATTAAAAAATATTCAAAAAGAATTTAAGTGATTGAAATTTTGCCACTGATTTGATATAATAAGGAGATGTATGCACATCTCCTTGGGTGGAAAACCCAATCGCATGTGTGTACTATAATTTGATATCATTTATAAACCTTGGAGTAGGTTTCTGTGGCAGACATAAATCTTGCCACTATAAGTGGAGTCGGATTGAAAATTTTAAGCTTTATAAATGACAGCAAAGTTGGTGGAGGATCTTCCCAAATAGGGATATATAAGAGGGATGGCCTTAGCACCATTGATGAGTATACGGGAAAGATTTACAAGGATTATTAGTGTTAAGTTAAGAGGAGAAATTATGCCAAGAATTAGAGTAAAAAAGAGCGGTCCTTTGAAGGGTACCCTGAAAATAGATGGAGCAAAAAATGCTGTACTACCTATTATTGCAGCTACGATACTAGCAAGGGGTAAGTGTACTTTGAATAGTGTACCAAGTCTAAGAGACGTACATGTAATATCAGATCTTTTAGCCCACCTGGGTGCGGATGTTAATTATAAGGATGGATGTCTAGAAATAGATACTTCAGGTATAAACACATATGAGGCTCCATATGAGCTAGTAAAGAAGATGAGGGCATCCTTTGTAGTTATGGGTCCACTATTGGCTATCTTTAATCACACGAAGATTTCTATGCCAGGAGGATGTGCAATTGGTACCAGACCGATAGACCTACATTTAAAAGGATTTAAGGCCTTGGGCGCTGAAATAATAATGGACCATGGCTTTATAGAAGCCAGGGCTGATAAGCTAGTTGGAAATAAGCTGTACCTTGACTTCCCATCGGTTGGTGCTACTCAGAATATAATGATGGCATCAGTACTAGCTGATGGTGTAACAATTATTGAAAATGCGGCTGAAGAGCCTGAAATAGTCGATTTGGCAAATTTTCTAAACGAAATGGGCGCTTCTGTTAGGGGTGCTGGTACAAATACAATAAAGATAAAAGGAGTGAAGTCTCTTCATGGGGCTGAGCACACGATAATACCTGATAGGATAGAGGCTTCTACATATATGGTGGCAGCAGCCATGACAAAGGGTGATATAGTCCTTGAAAATGTAATTATTGACCACTTAAAGCCAGTTATAGCAAAACTTTCTGAAGCAGGTGCTACAATTGAAGAGGGTGAAACATCAATCAGGGTAATAGGGCCTGATAAGATAAAGCCTATAGATATTAAGACCCTACCACATCCTGGATTCCCTACAGATGTACAGGCCCAGTTTATGGCCATGCTGACAGTTGCTGAGGGTACAGGTGTAGTAATAGAGACGGTATTTGAAAATAGGTTTATGCATGTAAATGAATTTAATAAAATGGGAGCCAATATAAAGATTGATGGCAGGAGTGCAGTAGTTAATGGAGTAGACTGCCTAAAGGGAGCAGACGTAGTAGCTACTGACCTTAGGGCTGGAGCAGCCCTTATCCTATGTGGCCTAATTGCTGATGGTACTACTAATGTAGGTGAAATATACCATATACAGAGGGGCTATGTAGACATAGATAAGAAGCTGAGAAGTATAGGCGGAGACGTTGAAATAGTTGAAGATTAATTAGTCGTATACGGAGGTTTGTGATGGCAGGAATGGATATTGGAATAGATTTAGGTACTGCGAATGTATTAGTAGTAGTAGATGACAAGGGTGTTGTTTTGAATGAACCAGCTGTAGTAGCTGTTGATAATAGGATGGACGAGATCATAGCCGTGGGTCATGAGGCTTACAAAATGATTGGTAGGACTCCTAAGGATATAGAGGCTATCAAACCAATGATGAATGGTGTAATATCTGACTATGATAATGCAGAAAAGATGTTACGTGGCTTTATCAATATGCTTGGTGAAAGTAAGGGTATGGGCAAGATTGTAATGCCTAGGATTATGGTATCAGTGCCTAGTAAGATAACTGATGTAGAGAGAAAGGCTGTCCAGGATGCCACTAAGCAGGCAGGGGCAAGAGAAGTCCTATTAATTGAAGAACCTATAGCAGCAGCAATAGGGGCAGGTATAGATATTACTGTACCAGGTGGTCACCTAGTAGTAGATATAGGTGGTGGTACTTCGGATGTAGCCGTTATATCTCTTGGAGGAACTGTAATCAGTAAGTCTATTAAGGTTGGTGGTAACAGGTTTGACCAGGATGTTATCAGGTACATCAAGAAGAATTACAATGTAATTATAGGTGAGAGAACTGCCGAAAAGATAAAGAAGGATATAGGTTGTGCCTATAGACGTCAGGAAGAAAGGTTTATAAAGATAACAGGTAGGGACTTGACTAATGGTCTTCCAAAGTCTATAACTGTTAGCTCTTTTGAGATAATGGATGCTATGAGCGATAGCGTTGCCCAGATTACTAACCTAGTAATCAAGGTCCTACAGGATACACCACCCGAACTAGCATCTGACATAGCAGAAAGGGGAATCGTCCTAACTGGAGGAGGCGCCCTACTATATGGCATGGACAAGAAGATTTCTGAGGTTACTGGCTTAAAGGTAAGGTTGGCAAGTGAGCCAATTAACTGTGTTGCCCTAGGTACAGGTATAGCCCTAGGATCTGTAGAGCTACTTGAAATAGCAGGAACTGTTTAAATTTAAAAATTAAATCTTGACTTTTAGGAGTCATGATGATAACATAGTCATATAATTAAATAAGATCTTGATTACCTTATCAAGAGTGGCTGAGGGACAGGCCCTATGAAGCCCGGCAACCGGAAGTATTTACGGTGCTAAATCCTACAAGATATGTATATCTTGAAAGATGAGGTTTGCTATTTATTGTGTAAATAATGGCCTCTTCTTTTGAAGAGGCCAATTTTTATTATAAGGTAAATTGAGGAAGAGTTGTATTAAAGTATATAGTATTTTATGAAAGGAAGAAGAGATGGCGAGACATTTATTTACATCAGAATCAGTAACAGAAGGGCATCCAGACAAACTTTGTGACCAGGTATCAGACGCGATACTTGACGCCTTGATTGAAAAGGATCCAAAGTCTAGGGTAGCGTGTGAGACAACAGCTACAACAGGGCTAATATTAGTAGCAGGAGAAATATCTACAAATGCCTATGTAGATATTCCAAAGATAGTAAGAGAAACAGTAGAAGGCATAGGATATATTAGGGGTAAGTTTGGTTTCGATGCCGAAAACTGTGCAGTAATCACAGCTATAGATGAGCAGTCAAATGATATCGCTATGGGTGTTGATGAAGGTTTGGAATCAAAGGAAGGCGAGAATATAGAAGATGAGATAGAAAAGGTTGGTGCAGGTGACCAGGGTATAATGTTCGGTTTTGCTTGTAACGAGACTCCAGAATTAATGCCATTACCAATATCTCTTGCCCACAAGCTATCAAGAAAGCTTACTGAGGTTAGAAAGTCAGGAGAAATAGCCTACCTAAGACCAGATGGTAAGACTCAGGTAACTGTTGAGTACGAAGAGGATACACCAGTAAGAGTACATACAGTATTGATATCTGCCCAGCATGACCCAGATACTACAAATGACCAGATTAGAAAAGACCTTATAGAAAAGGTTATAAAGACTACAATACCAGCAGACCTATTGGACGATGAAACTCTATACTACATCAACCCAACGGGCAGGTTCGTTGTGGGTGGACCACACGGAGATACAGGCCTAACTGGCAGAAAGATTATCATAGATACATATGGTGGATATTCTAGACATGGTGGTGGTGCCTTCTCAGGAAAGGACCCAACAAAGGTAGATAGGTCAGCTTGCTATGCAGCAAGATATGTTGCCAAGAATATAGTGGCAGCAGGCCTTGCAGACAAGTGTGAAATAGAGCTTGCCTATGCGATAGGTGTAGCGAGACCACTATCAATATTTGTTGACACATTTGGCACAGGAAAGGTATCTAATGAGAAGTTAGTTGAAATCGTAAAGGAAAACTTCGACCTTAGACCAGGTGCTATTATAAAGAACCTAGACCTGCTAAGACCAATCTACAAGCAGGTAGCTGCTTATGGTCACTTTGGTAGAACTGATGTAGACCTACCGTGGGAAAGAACTGATAAGGTTGAGACTTTAAAGGCTTATTTATAAAAATATAATAATGTTAGCGTTGGATGATGATTTATTTCTCTTCCAGCGCTAATTTTTTTGGAAAACAGAAGTATTTGTAAAATTAGTTTCTAATATTTTTAGTAAAGTTTGTCTTTTTATTAGGTAATATGTTAAACTTTATATGATATGTAATAGTATGAATTATAGTTTTTTGACCGGTAAATAAAAAGGATATGGCTGAAAGGATATAGAATAATGTTCAATTTATCAAACACAATCAAGAAATTATCACTGCTAGCAGTAGTTTTACTACTAGCCCTAAGCTTAGGGGCCTGCAAGAGCCAGGACAAGGAAACAAAGAAAGAAGTCAAGGTTGAGAGTCTAGATGAAAGAATTGCCAAAGCATACAAGCAGGTCTTGGACAAGGCAGATAAGTATGACTATCAGGATGAAGGTCAGGAAGCTAGAGAATATGAATACGCAATTGTAAAGATGGATGGTGAAAAGATACCCCAGCTATTACTTTCAAAGAACTCTGACCTAAGGTACGTAAAGGTATTTTCCTATAATGAAAAGGAAGAGAAGCCAATTGAATGCAGTGAATCAATAGTCTACGGTGCTGCAGGAGTAGGAGGTTTTAGGGGAGATATAATGTCTAGAAGCGACTATAAGGGTCTAGAATATATTGAAACATCTAGTGGAACAGGTGATACAAGTGTAGAAAATATAAGTATAGAAAATGGTCAATTAAAGCGTGAGACCAAATGGGAAGGCAGGTATGACCAAATGCCAGAAGATGATAGCACCCAAGAGATAGTATGGTCAAAAATAAATGATAAAAGTCAGCTTGAAAAGATAGCTGGTAAAGAAATCACTTCAGACGGCGAAAGTACTAGTAAGGATAGAATACAAGCAAAGGAAAGAGATAAGGAATCAAAGTCTACTGCAGGCTCAAATAAAGAGAAGGTCCAGGCCATGATTAGGGAAGAGAGAAAAGCTGGAAGGCTGGTATTAGATGGAAAAATTAGGATATTAACATATATGCAGGTACTGGAAGTAC
>NZ_CDRRTB010000037.1:0-14365 GCF_977045075.1 Peptostreptococcus sp.
ATAGAGTTATCTATAGATAAAATAGAAGAGCAAGAAAAATATATAGAGTCTATTCACATGATGAATGAAGGCCTATTTAATAGGACTGGAAATAGAAAGTCATACTTCTGCACTACCTTTGGGTGTCAGATGAATGAGCATGACTCTGAAATGCTAATAAATATGCTAGAGGCAATGGGCTATGTACAGGCCCTGTCAGAGGACCAGGCAGACCTAGTTATATATAATACATGTGCTGTAAGAGAAAATGCTGAATTAAAGGTATATGGTAATCTAGGCCATCTTAAGAGTATAAAAAGAAAGAGACCCGACATGAAGATTGTTGTATGCGGTTGTATGATGCAGCAGGAACATGTTGTTGAAGAAATTAAGAACAGGTATAGACATGTGGACCTAATCTTTGGTACACACAATCTTTACAAGTTCCCTGAATTGCTAGAGTCTACTTTCAACAGAGATAAGCTTATAGTCGATGTATGGGATGTAGATGGGGAGGTAGTTGAAGGTCTTAAGAGCAATAGAAAATTTGATATTAAGGCCTTTGTAAACATTATGTATGGATGTAACAACTTTTGTACATACTGTATAGTACCTTATACTAGGGGAAGGGAAAGAAGTAGGAAGCCAAGTGATATAATTGCTGAGATAGAGTCACTTGTAAAAAATGGAACCAAGGAAGTGACTCTTTTAGGACAGAATGTGAACTCATACGGTAAGACGCTAGAAGAAGATCAAAGGATTAGTTTTGCCCAGCTCCTAAGACAAGTAAATAAGATAGAAGGACTTGAAAGGATTAGGTTTATGACATCCCACCCAAAGGATATATCTGATGATGTAATCTGTGCTATGAGGGATTGTGATAAGGTATGTGAGTTCCTACACCTACCATTTCAGGCTGGAAGTAGCAGTCTATTAAAGAAGATGAATAGGCACTATACTAAGGAAGATTACTTGGATATTATAGAAAAGGCCAAAAGAGAAATACCAGACCTAGCCTTTTCAACTGATATAATGATAGGATTTCCAGGCGAAACAGACCAGGATGTTGAAGATACAATAGATATATGTGAACAGGTAAGGTATGACTCCGCCTTTACCTTTATATACTCAAAGAGGAGGGGGACACCTGCAGCTAAAATGCTAGATCAAATACCTGAAGATGTCAAGCATGAAAGATTTGAGAGGGTGCTTGAAGTAGTAAATAGGATTTCTGGAGAAAAGAATGCGGAATATATGGGTAAGACTCTAGAGGTACTTGTAGAGGGTACTAGCAAGAAAAATGAAGCAGTTTTAACGGGTAAGTCAAGACATAATAAGACTGTAAACTTCACGGGTGGAGACAAGTCTATGATTGGTAAATTGGTCCAGGTCAAGATAACAGATCCTAAATCATTCTCGCTAAATGGAGAATTAGTAAAGTATATATTATAAACTTAAATAATCATATCGTATAAAAAGGGGGATTCTATGAAGAGTAAAGGAATGGTGATTACCATCTTGGCCGGCCTTATTTTGGTTGGTTGCCAGTCCCAGGTGACTACGGACAACAGGATGAAGGATTCATCTCTGAGGGAAAATGCATTAGAATATGATGCCTATAGGAAAAATGTGGTTGATTCAGAATACACATGGTATAGCAAGTATATAAATCAGTATCTTGTAGACATAAAGGAGGAATCATATAAGGTTAATCCTAATGATATCAAATCCTTAATCGGAGAACTAGATTCAAAAATTGATGAAATTAAGAAACTTGATACGGATAAGATAAAGGCTGCTATAGACAGAGAGTCAGATGCTGTATCAAAAAATGATAAGGATGATACTAATTACAAGGCAGAAATAAAAAAGGTTAAGGCAAATATAGGCAAGAACAAGGAGTCTATGCTTGAGATATTAGGAATGATTAGGTCAGGTCTAGAACTAGGTCAGGATGGACAATTCGACCAGGATGACCTCAAAAAAATATCAGAAATACAGTCATCTTTGCTAAAGATATATGATGAAAATTTAAAATCATATTAGACTTATTAGAAAGTAACTTTATTTTTTTATCATTATAATATAGAATATAGTTATAGACATTTTAAAAAAGAAGCGGGGGTTATTATATGTCGTTTGAAAGAGAGAGTTCAAACTTTATAAGAAACATAGTTATAGACGATTTAGAAAGTGGTAAGCATAAAAGCATTATTACAAGGTTTCCACCAGAACCAAATGGTTACCTGCATATAGGTCATGCAAAAAGTATATGCCTAAACTTTGGTTTAGCAAAGGAGTTCGAGGGTAGGGTAAACCTAAGGTTTGATGATACAAACCCAGTTAAGGAAGATGTGGAGTATGTTGAATCTATAAAAGAAGATGTGAAGTGGCTAGGTTTTGAATGGGATGAGCTACATTTTGCATCAGACTATTTTGAAGAAATGCATAAGAGGGCAATCCTATTGATAAACAAGGGCTTGGCCTACGTTGATGACTTAACTGCCGACCAGATAAGAGAGTATAGAGGGACACTTACTGAACCTGGTAAGGAAAGCCCATATAGAAATAGGTCTGTGGAGGAAAATCTCGACTTATTCAAGAGAATGACGGCCGGAGAATTTAAGGACGGAGAAAAGGTACTAAGGGCCAAGATAGATATGGCTTCACCAAATATTAACTTTAGAGACCCAGTAATTTACAGGATATCTCATAATGCACACCATAATACTGGTGACAAATGGTGTGTATATCCAATGTATGCGTACGCCCACCCACTAGAAGATGCAATAGAGCACATTACACATTCAATCTGTACACTTGAATTTGAAGACCAGAGACCTTTCTATGATTGGGTAGTAAGAGAGTGTGAAATGGAGGCAGTTCCAAGACAGATAGAATTTGCAAGACTTAATCTTACAAATACAGTTATGTCTAAGCGTAAGTTAAAGCAACTAGTTGATAATAGTGTTGCAGACGGATGGGATGATCCAAGAATACCAACCATTTCAGGTTTGAGGAGAAGGGGCTATACACCAGAGTCTATTAGGAACTTCTGTAGAGAAATTGGTATATCAAAGGCTGACTCTACTGTTGATAGCAGGATGCTGGACTACTTCTTAAGAGAGGACCTGCAGCCTAAGGCGCCTTTGGCAATGGCCGTTTTAAATCCACTAAAGGTAGTAATAACTAACTATCCAGAAGGTGAGTCAGAACTGATTGAGATAGAAAATAATGCTAAAAATGAAGAAATGGGCAAGAGACTTGTAAGTTTCTCTAGAGAGCTATATGTTGAAAGAGATGACTTTATGGAAGTGCCAGTTAAAAAGTATTTTAGGTTATTCCCAGGAAATGAAGTTAGGCTTAAGGGTGGTTACTTTGTTAAATGTAATGATGTGGTTAAGGATGCTGATGGAAATGTAGTAGAAATCCACTGTACATATGACCCGGAAACTAAGAGTGGCTCTGGCTTTGAAGGGAGAAAGGTTAAGGCCACTATACATTGGGTTGATGCCAACAATTCATATCCAGCTGAGTTTAGATTGTTTGAACCCTTGATTTTAGACGATGATCCAGCTAATGAAGGCAAGCACTTCTTGGAACAAATAAATCCGAGCTCGCTAGAAATCAAGCAAGGATTTGTTGAGAAGACTGCTATTGAAGGTGCAAAGAAGAATGATAAGTTCCAGTTTATCAGAAACGGATTCTACTGTGTAGATTCTAAGTACTCAAGTGATGATAAGTTAGTATTTAACAGAATAGTACCTTTAAAGAGTTCCTTCAAATTATAGGAAGTATATGAGTTTGTAAATCTCAGACAATGATAAAAGGGAGTATGTGTATTGATTGCATACTCCCTTATTTTTTTAAAAATTTCTACACGACTTAGACCCATATTAGAGAAATAAATATAGCCAAGATTAAATTCTAATTTATGCTAGTCTTTATTTTGGTTTTACGCTATAGTCTATTTCATATAAATTGTAATTCTTAATAACAGATATTAGCTTATCAGCATATATTTTTTCACCCATGGCGTTGGTAGTTGTAGCATAACCAGCATCTTCAAGTGCCTGGGCCTGGCCCCTATAGGTATTAGTTTCAAATAGACCTGACTTTAGATACCTTTTGTTTTTCATCAAAAAGTTGCTCCTGTCTGTTACACTATCAGCCCAGGACTTATACTTTCTGAAGTAGGCATTTACATGGCTATTATAGTATTCTTTAGTGTTAAATAGGACCTTATCACCATGCCATGATGCATCTGCCTTGATACCATACAGGTTGTTGGCCTCCCTTGTTAGTTTAGAACGACCCCAATTAGACTCGAGTATGGCTTGAGCAATTGTTACTGAAGGGAGAAGTCCAGTCTTTCTGTATTCAACTATAGAAATTTCCCTTAGACTATCTATGAACTCCTGGTTGGTCCTATTATTTTCAGTCATAGTCTGAATTTCTATATTGTCAAAATAGCTGAACAAGTTTGCAAAGGTATAGGCAAATATTATAAGTATTAGGAGTATAAAAACTCGCAAAAATCTCCTTGGCCTTTTAGACTTCTTTTTGGAACCATGGCTGACATTCTTTTGCCTATATTTATTTGACGTAGACTTGCCGCTTTTACCAGTATTTTGTAACTTTTTCTTTCTAACCCTACTATCTAAACTTGCTATAAAAACCACCTCCTATACTTGCTTTTAATTAAGTATAAAGTAGACATAAAAAATTCTTTTCTGAAGTTATATTTGAATAATAAATCACTAAGCTTAATTTAGGTTAAGCTTTATCAGATGTCAATTCATTATAACAAAAAAACTGTGGATGTCCACAGTCTCTTTGTTAAGTATAGCTATAAGCGGAGTTCTGTATTTGATGATCATCTTTCTAGGCCTATTGTCACCAATAGGCTCGAGCGGCCTACCTACCGGGAGATGCGAGCAACATCTCTTATTCCTATCTTGGCCTTGCACCAGGTGGGGTTTACATAGCCATATAGTCACCTATATGCTGGTGAGCTCTTACCTCGCCTTTCCATCCTTACCCTATTAAGGGCGGTTTATTTCTGTTGCACTATCCTTAAGATCGCTCTCACTAGGCGTTACCTAGCACCCTGCTCTATGGAGCTCCGACTTTCCTCACGTATTTCTACCTGCGATCACCTGCTATACTTGTCAACAATTATACCAAAAAGACTAGTCCAATGCAAATATTATTAACTTATTTTAAATAGTTTGAAACTAATAATAGAAAATATGCTATAATAGTAGTAATGAACTGAAATTTAGTAATAATAAAACTAATAAGGAGTGAATACATTGAATAATAGCAGAGAATTGATTAGGTTAGCTGTTCTTGAAGTTAATGAAAAATACATTGAAGACAAGTATGCTATGAACACTAACTTAAATGAAACGCTTAAAAATAAATTTGAAAAAGTAGATGAAAACGAAGAAAAGTATATAGAGCTTTTAAGATACAATATAATATATTACAAGTCGATAATTAAAAAGCTAGAGTATATATTGGAGATGTGGATACAGAATGACCTTATACAGGGTCACCAGTCTGTGGAAAAGAGTATTGAAAATATCAAGGCTTCTTCAAGACAATATGTAAATAAGGCTATGAAGAACGGCAATAAACACCTTAATGACAAGGATAGGAAGATATTTTTGTCTTATGACAAGAATTCAGGTGTAAAGAAGATAGAAAAAATAGAAAATGACTATAAAATCCTAAATATTTACAAGGATGTTCTTGGAATGGTTATAACTGTAATATCAGGAAATGTAGATAAGTATAAGGATATACTTGATATGAGTACTGAAGAAGTTAAAATAGACTTGATGAATGAAATATTCACGATGATAAATGAAATACTTTTTAGTCAAGAGCCTCCAATAGAGGAATTTACTGATGAAGCCCTAGTAGAGGATGATGACATATCAGAAGAATATGAGCTAGCAGATGAAGATAAGTGCATAAGCTTTAGTAAGTATGTATCAATGATTAGTACACCTGAAATATCAGTTAAGATTAATGATATATTTAGGGACGCTGTACTAGCTGAAGATATTGAAGAAGATGATGCGTACGGTTTCTCTGAAGTATCGAGAGACTATGTATCATGTGTAGCCCTTCTTATGGACTATATTTCTGATGAAAACAAGCAGTACTTTGTCAATGCCTTTAGGATGATGGTTATAGGGCTTTTAGATGAAAATGAATTTAAGGAAGTTATTGAAAGGCTCGTAAGGAACAAGACTTTCCTAAATAAGTCTAGGTGGATAGGCTGCCAAAAACTGGTTAAGTCAGATTTCAATATAGAAAACAATAATTTTTTTGGTAGAAGTGTAGTTGATACTAGTTATGATAAGATTGATTTTGCCCAGAAGATGGAACTTTTAGATACTGGCATGGATGTTCCGATAGGGGAAAGGGTAGAGAATATAGTCGATGGAATAGATTACTATGGTAAAGAAGACCAGGGTGGTTTTATATCATCACTAAAGGACAACCTATTTAAGAAAAAGAATAGGGAAGACTATGATCTTGCTTCTGATGAGTACTATGATGATGAATTTGAAGAATATAATTATGATGAAATTAACGATGAAGAAGACTACTACGAAAAAGATAGTATATCAGACAGATTCAAAAACTTCTTTTCAAAAAAGCGCAGGGATGATGAGTATTCAAATCTTGATGAAGATGAATATAATGATATTGATCCCAACCTATTTAACGGAGACAAGTCTATTCAGGATGAAAATGCCCTAGCCATAATTATGATGAGGGAAAAGAATAGACGCAAGGAAGATAATGACAGCAAGAGAGAATATGATGAGCTAATCGATGAAAGACACATAGCTGAAGAAATTGTAAATCCAGGTATCAAGTCGCTAGCTGGCAAGGCAGATATTGTATTTGAAGAAGGCGACTGTGTATATCCTAAGAAGGAAGATGCTAGGCAAGAAGCAGGTCATATTCATTATGGAGACCTAGGTAAGCTTGATGAGCACGTAAAGCATGACGCCTTATCTAAAAGTCAAGAGGATTTAGCTGGAGAACATAACCATGTAAGTATTAAATCATCTGGTGAAAGAGAATCCCAGGATGATCAAGCAAATGACCTTGAAGAACTAGAAAAAATGATGTCTATGAATGATCAGGATGAAGAAAAAATAGAAACAGAAAATTCATCGGAACATGATTTTGTTAATGAACTAGAGGATGAGGAATGCGATGAGTTTGATGATTTCCAAGAGGGACCTGGACTTGTAGAAAAGCTCAAAGATACTAAGTTATATTCTAAATTTGCTGAGTTTAAAGACGCAAGAACAGATAAAAAGTCAAGTGAAGATATAGATGATAGCGATAAGGGAGGGTTTATGGAAGCCCTACCTAAGGCTAAGATGGCCAGAGATGGAATAATTATTGTAGCTATAATAGCAGTCCTATTCGCATCATATATTTTCTTTATAAAGCAGTTCACAATGCCTTCTGTTGAAGAAACTAATAATACAACGAAGAACCTAAAGGTGGAAAAAAAGGTTGATAGCAAGACTACTAGTGACAAAGATGGTCCTAAGTCTACTGCTGAAATAACACAAAAGACTGAGGCAGAAAAAGTTAGGGATGAAAATGAAGCCAAGGCTAGTGAATTAGATAGACAGGCGGAACAGTATAAAAATGGTAAGGGTACTTACTATACTGTATTCGTAGGTGCTACTAAGGACAAGGATGGTGCTGAATCAGTTGCTAATAATTTTGCTAATAGGGGTGTAGAGGCCCAGGTTGTTAGGAATGCAGGCTACTATATGCTTAAGGTAGGAGAGTTCTTTAATTATAACGATGCTTATGCTAAATCAAAGTCAATATCTGCCAAGGGTATACAGAATTATATAGCTAGTCAGAACAAGTACTATGACTTGAAGATAAGTGCCTATAAGACTAGGATACCTAACCTATCTAAGGACCAGTTAAAAACTGACTATAATGATTTGAGGAACCAGATATCTTCAACAGGTAAGAATGCATCATATGTTACTAATTTAGACGAAATATACGAACAAGCGCTTAAGGACAAATAAGGGGGTCACAGGTTTTGTTAAAGGATAGTGAAAGAGTTGTATTTAAAATAAAATCTGGATATAGCTTAAACGGTTTAGTTGACTTCAGCCTTGAGGACAAGTATTTGCAATTTACTAACCTTGGAAACATTTATGTTTCCAAGGTTGATTCTTTACAAGGGGAAAATGAGGATTACATATTCTATGACTTGTCTGCTGAAGGTCAAAAGCTATATACAGAAATAGACGGTGATAGTGTGAGCGTAATTGCTGACTCAATTCCTTTTGTAAGAGTAAAGGACGGAGAATCACACAGGGTTTACCCATCCTTGATAATGGTCTTAGACCTGTTTGAGTTGGTAAAAATAGGACAGAATTCTAAAAAGTTTATCTTTGATATTCAGGGTGGAAGCCTAATTATGAATGCTGATGGAGACATACACACAGGTATATTAGAATACGAGGACAGCCGAATAGTATTTGTAAGTAGTGGCAAGAGGTTTGAATTTAGTCTTTATGATCTTGAATCATATACAAATACAGATAATATATTAAATATAAAGGGGTATTTTTATATAGATTTTCAATCGAGGGTCTACAGGGATATTATCTTTATTGGGAAGATTAATAGGGCAAGTATACCTAAAAATATCGATGAAATAGTTAAGAATAATTCTAAAATAGGAAGATTGCCTGACCAGGACCCTATTGTTTTTTGTAAGCTATCAGGTAGGCTTAGGTCTAACGAATACCTAAACAAGAATATGTTTTTGATTAGACACGAGGACCTTTATGTCCTATATGAAAAAAAGGACAAAAAGGAACTGGTATGTAAGGAAAAAAGCTTATTTACTAGCTACTATATAGGTGATGACAATTATATAGTATACGATGGACAGGATGTATTTACTCTTTATATTGATCCAGAGTCGGCGAAAAGGGTTGGTTTTGATTCCCTAAAGGCTATAGATAACAAATCTATAGGCTTTACGAAGGAGTTTAGGCCCTTCTTCATTGAAATAGATGATGACTATATTTCAATAATGAAATCAGAGGACAAGTGTATTTTGGATATCGAGAAAAGCACAATATCAAATATTTCGGTAAATGAAGATCTATTTGAAAGCGAAGACTTTGTTGGAGTTGAGATAAAGTTTAAGGACAAGCTTGTTATTATGAATTTGAAGAGGGAGATAATAACAGAGCTATCTGCAAATATATTCTCTGAATACCAAAAATCCCTGCTAGAAACTACTGATCTTGACGAAGTCTATGATAACTGGATTAAATCGGTATCAGATATGGTAATCTTTAACTTTTTTGGTCATATTTATCATATGAATAGTAAGTATTCATATATGCTGAATGAAAATATTGACCTAGCTGATAAGGTTGATTTCATAAACTTCTTATATAGTGATCTACAGGACCAACTTAGCAATATAGACCTTATAACTGTCCACATGTCAGATATACTAGAAAGAAGTGAGGAAAGATACTTCTCATCTCTAGGTTTAGATTGTGACTTGACTGATATAACAAGACTACAGAGACATTTCTTCGATCTTAGAAATGATATTAAAATGGATATAAATGGGATTATAAGTCTTATAGACAAGATGTCCTATATGATCCTACCTGAAGATATGAGAAAGTCAAGTATTAGGATGTTAAAGGAAGCTCAAATTTATCAGATAGACTTGCATGCAGATATGGCCTATCAGAAGCTTGAGCATATAATATATAATCTTTTACCGCATTATGTAGGGAAAACTGTAAAGACTGTTTTTGAAACATATTACAGTTTTTATCCAAACTACAGACAACTTGATGAGGAGAGCTTAAAAATGGAACTGATGGAGAGGATTAAATCTACTCATATCTTTAGACAGTTCAATATTAATAGGGAGTCAAAGGTCTTAAGGAAGGATATTATTGATGATCTATACTCTCTGATGAAGTTTGGTAGTATGAAGATAGACAGTGAATACTACTTCACAGGTGGCTATAGATAGGGGGGCTTATGTTAATAGATGAGATAATGGCCAAGGAATTTAGGTTATGTAATTTCGTTGCGAGAGAAAAAAGTGTTAAGTATAAGGAAATAGATTTAGATGACTTGCTAGTAGCCGACACGAATATAGATAGGGATAATGTTATTGAAATAGTAGACCCAGAAGTTTCTAGCAAGCTTATATAGGAGGTGGGAAGATGAAAAATATTTTATTAGCTGGTGGAGCCGGTTATATTGGAAGTCACACCGCTGTTGAGTTGTTAAAGTCAGGATATGGAGTCGTAATTGTTGACAACCTATCAAATAGCTACAAGACTGTAATAGACAGGATAGAAAGCTTATCTTTAAAGAGGGTCAAGTTTTATGAACTTGATACTAGGTCATCTGACTTAGAGACAGTTTTTCAAGAAAATAATATAGATGTCGTTGTTGATTTTGCTGCCTATAAGGCGGTTGGTGACTCTGTTGCTAATCCATTAAAGTATTATGACAACAACCTTCTTTCACTAATAAATATGATGACTATAATGTCAAAATACAATGTGCAAAACTTTGTTTTCAGTTCATCAGCAACAGTATATGGAGACTTAGAAATTGAAGACCTACCAGCAAGGGAGGACTACAAACTATCAACTACAAATCCGTATGGTACCACAAAGCTGATGGGAGAGCAAATTATAAAAGATGCATGGCAGGCTAATAGGAAGCTTAATGCTATCATTCTTAGATATTTCAACCCAATAGGTGCCCATGAATCGGGAATGATTGGTGAAGATTGTGGTGGAATACCGGCTAATATTATGCCTTATTTAACCAAGGTTGCGATTGGAGAATTGCCACATATAAATGTATTTGGAAATGATTATAGGACAAAGGATGGTACAGGTGTAAGAGACTATATACACGTCGTTGATTTGGCTAGGGGTCATGTGAAGGCTATAGAAAAGCTACTAGATGATAAAATAGGCCTGGAATATTACAACTTGGGAACGGGTCATGGTTATAGTGTAATGGAACTAATAGAATCTTTTTCTAAGGCCTGTGGTAAAGTTATACCATATAAGATAGGGCCGAGAAGAGATGGAGATATAGACATGTCATATGCTGATTCATCAAAGGCTGAAAGAGAACTAGGATGGAAGGCAGAATTTGATATAGATAGAATGTGTCAGGATTCTTGGAGATGGCAAAAAAATAATCCTAGGGGTTATGAAGAATAATACAGTACTTACTTAGGAATCAAAGTTTAAGTATAAATACCTAGGAATATACGAAACAAAGAGGTGTAGAATGTTAAAAAGATTAATGCTATTTTGTTTAGCTTCTATAATTGCTGTAGGATTGGTTGCATGCAATAAAAGTCAGAATACAAAAAAAGATACATTAGACATGACGGATAATAAGGCAGAAATAACAATTTATATAGACAAGGGTACTAAGGTCGATCCAAAATATTTGAATAGTGGTAATGTTGCCATAAACTACCTACCAAATATAAATGGAGACTTTAATCAGGAGTATGTCAAGAGAATAGTCAACGCAGTGGACAAAAATGTTAAAGTCCTTGTAATAGCTACCAATAAAAGTGGCTTAGAGCCAGTTTTTAAGAGTGTGAAGACAAAACTGCCTGGTGTAGTTACAGTAGCCAATGGTATAGGCGAATTATCTTCTGTTGATAAATATCTAGTTGCTAAAGATAAAAATATAGACATTGGACTTGTAGTGTCAGACTATTTGGGTAGGGAATCACTAATAACAGCTAAGGAAATGTCAGCAAAAAGCTTTATTTATCTAGTGTCAAAAGAAAATATATCTAAAAGAGAATATGTGGAGGATATAAATAAGGCCAGACTGGCTGCTCTAAAATATCAGATTGATTTTACTGTAGAGGAGGTTGGCGATAATCTTGATGACCTGCAGAAAAAGCTTGATGCTATGAATGAAGCGACTAGGTCTACTACTGCCATATATTCAGCAGATAGGTTATATTCAGACTTCTGTCTTGATAATCTGATTAAGAATAAGTTTATCTTGCCAAATATCAACTCTTTAAATGATGGTGACCTTTTGGCTAAGAAACTAGATATTAAGACCATGGAAAAGTTTAAGTCTAGGGAGGATTTTGACAAGGCCGTTTCAAAGGTGCTTGCCAGTAGGGGACTAAGTAATAAGCTAGCAGGTATATCAGAATCAAGAAATGCTGTGACTTCTGAAATAGTAATAGAAGTGGCTAATTATATGTACGAGAAGAATTTCAATCTAGAAGAGTGCTATACAAATATTTCACTATTGAATAGGGCAAATACTAACTTGAATCTTGGTTTGAACTTTGATAGCTTTGGGATTGCCTATGGATATTTTAGGGAGCTGAGCTTCCTAAGTAGAATTTATTAAGGAGGCGTCTATGAAAAATATATTCAAAAAGATATGCCTATTTGCGGGACTTACAATAGTACTTGCCTCTCTCACAGCCTGCTCGGGTGATGACAACAAGGTTAAAAAAGAAATTCTTGATTCGAACTCTGATAAGGATACTAGCATAGCTATACTTACAGATAGCAAGAAGGATGATTTTGCTAGTTATGATATGGCCCAGTCAATAAAAGAGCAGTATGACGTTAAGTTTAAAAATGAATTGACTAAGGCGAAAGTTATTAATTATAGTCTTCCTGACAAGGACTCATCCTCATACAAAAAAGACAAAAGCTATATACTGGATAAGATAAGGAATAATAAGGATATTAAGGCTATTCTTGTTTCGACTTCAGATCCAAACATAATATCAGAAATGAATGAGCTGAAAAAGTCTAGGAAGGACTTAGTTCTATTGTCGGCCGACCAGAAGTCTAATGAAAGTGGGGAAAATTCTACAAGAGATCTTGTAAGCACATTTGACATGAACTTTAAGACTGATATGTCAGACAGGACAGATAGAATAGCTGAACTAGCTAAAACTATGGGAGCTGAGAGAACTGTGGTTATTATTGATGGGGACAATCTTTCACCATATGTAAAGTCAAATATAGATGGTTTAGAAAAAGAGACAAGATCATATGGAATGGAATATGAAGAAATTAAGATACCTAAGCTTGATGATAGTCAAAAGAAGGCCTATGTATCAAACCTTATATATGAAATTGCAAAAAAATATGGTGACAAGGTTAACTATTACTCAACTAATAAATTGATAGATGAGGTTTTAATTAGTAGGATTATGGAAAATAAGTACTATGTTTCAGAGTTATCTGAACCAAACAGGTTAACTTATATCCTAAATAAGTTTGGTATAAAGTACATTCATAGACAGAGGTGTGAATATGCCTACCTAAACTCCCAGGTTTCTACTTATCTTTCTAGGATTAATAATTCTAGTAATAGGATAGGCTCTGCTAGTGCAGACCCTAAAAATCATACCCTAAGGATAGCCTTGGAGCTTGCAGTTAATATCACTGGTAAGGACACGGATATAAAAAAATGCTATAACCCGTATTTCCTAGAGAAGATTTCTACCTTTAGGACAAATATTAATGCGGGCTTTGTTAATCTAGGAAAAGGAATGAATAACTACAAGCTTGTTTATCCGGACCAGTATGTTTATTAATTGATATGCATTGAGATTGACAAAAAGGGCAATTAATAAGTATAATGGAGTTATTGATTCAAGGGAGGTAGTGAAATGGTAATGATAATACCTAAAAATTATAAATGTGAGCTAGGTGTTTTAGAAACACAAAAGGCCATAAAGAATTTAAAAGATTTTTTTCAGTCAGAACTAAGTAAGGAGTTAAGTCTTTTAAGAGTGTCTTCTCCACTATTTGTTCTTCCTGAAACTGGTACTAACGACAACTTAAGTGGTGTAGAAACACCTGTAAGCTTTACAGTACCATTTATGAATAAGAAGGCGGAAATAGTCCAGTCCTTGGCCAAGTGGAAGAGGGTGGCTATAAAGAGGTATAATATACCTATGTATGAGGGTATATATGCTGATATGAACGCTATAAGAAAGGATGAAGAGCTGGACAACCTACATTCTTTATATGTTGACCAGTGGGACTGGGAATATCAAATTAAAAAAGAAGATAGGACTTATGACAAGCTAGTTTGGATTGTTGAAAAGATATATGAAGTTTTTAAGAGAGCTGATAAGTATGTAATGTCTATGTACCCTCAGTTTACACCATTACTTCCTGACAAGATTACATTTATATCTAGTCAGGAATTAGAAAATGAATGGCCTAATCTTAGTCCAAAGGAAAGAGAGAGGGCTATAGTAAAGAGGCATAAGGCAGTATTCCTAGTA